>DATIDZ010000244.1:0-7501 GCA_035456045.1 Caldimonas sp. | reverse complement strand
CTCCTCGATCAGGCGCGCCTGCGCACGCGCGTTGCGCTCGATCGTCGCGGCCGCCTTGGCGACGTCGACCGCCGCGCTGTTCGGCCGCCCGAGCAGATGGGTCCAGCCGAGGATGGCGCTCAGCGGCGTGCGCAGCTCGTGCGAGAGCGTCGCCAGGAACTCGTCCTTCATGCGGCTCGCGCGCTCGGCTTCGACGCGCGCCTGGCGCTCCGCCGCGAGCAGCGCCTCGCGCTCGACCTCGAGCTCCTTCTGGCGGCTGATGTCGAGCGTGACGCCGTCGAAGCGCGTCGGCTCGCCCGAAGGGGCGCGGTAGACGCGTCCCTTGGCGCGGATCCAGCGGTGCTTGCCCTCGGGCGAGACGGTGCGGTACTCGACGTCGTACACCCCGCGCTCGCTGACCGCGGCCTCGACCGCCGCGCGCACGCGCTCGCGATCGTCGTCGTGGACGAGCGAATAGAAGCGGTCGAAATCGACCTCGGCATCGGGCGGCAGCCAGAAGTGCTCTTTGCACTTCGCGTTCCACTCGATCGTTCGCAGCGGCCAGGGGCAGTGGAAGGTGCCGAGCTCGCCGGCGTCGACCGCGACCTCGAGCGCCTCGTTGGCGCGGCTGGCCTCGGCGCTCGCGATGCGCTCGGCGATCCGCGCCTGCTCCTGCTCGATCAGGTGGCGCCGGGTCTGGTACTGGCGATCGCGGCCGCGCAGGGCCGAGCGCGCGGCGCTCACCAGCGTGTCGGCGTTGAGCGGCCGTTCGAGCAGGACGACGTTGCCGAGCGCGGCGAGCGCGCCGCTGGCCGCGCTCGGCCGGCGGCCGACGCGGCGCGCGACCAGCACGATGAACGGGAAGTCGGACCACGGCGGCTGGTGCGCGACCCATCGGGCCAGCGCCTCGAGCTCGGGCCCGGCGAGCGATTCCTCGGTGACGAACGCGATGCCCGCGCCGCTTTCGAGCGCCCGCGCGAGCTGCTCGAGCGAGTCGCACACCTCCGGCTGCATCGCCTGGGCGAGCAGCACCTGGGAGACGACCTGCGCGTCCCGGCCGCGCGGCGCGTGAACGAGAACCCGCTCCTCGACGGCAGCGGCCGGGGCCGCGCTCATTCGGCGCTGTCGACCATCATCTTCGTGGCGCCGGCATAGCGCGGCATGCCGCTCATGACGCCCTCGAAGTCGGCGATCGGCTCGCCGATCTGCAGCCCGTCGCGAGGGCTCAGCCGGAACTCGCGGATCGTCCGCTCGTTGGACGCCGTGCGGCTCTTGACGATCGTCACGGCCGAGCGGATGGCGCCCTCGGCCTCGAAGAACCTGAACATCATGGTCGCGTCGGCGAGATAGCTCAGGTCGATCTCCGTGCGCACTTCGCCCAGGGTGCCGTGCTGGCCGACGATCAGCATCGTCGTCACCGCACGGTGGTTGAGGAAGGTGAGCAGCTCGTGCATGTGCAGGAGGAGGAAGGTCTCGCCCGGCATCGCCTGCAGGTAGGCGTTGAGGCTGTCGATGGCGACGAACGACGAGCCGCCGTCCTTGACCGCATCGACCACCATCGAGGCGAACTCGCCCGGCGAGAGCTCGGCCGGGTCGATCTGGACGACCCGGCACGTGCCGCTGTCGACATAGGGCTCGATGTCCGTGCCGAGCATCCGGCTGCGCAGGAGCAGCGTCGACATGCCTTCGTCGAAGAGGTAGTAGGTGGCGCGCTCGCCGCGCTGCAGGGCGGCGTACATGCAGTGGACCGCGGTCGTGGTCTTGCCGACGCCCGAGGGGCCGAGCACCAGCGTGCTCGTGCCGCGCGTCAGGCCGCCGCCGAGCATCTGGTCGAGCTGCGCCGAGCCCGTTCCGACCTGGTCGTGCCGGACCGCCGACCGATGGCGCGAAGCCACCAGCCGGGGAAAGACGGCGACGCGCCCGGTGTCGAGGATGAAATCGTGCAGGCCGCCCTGGAACTTCTGCCCCCGCATCTTGACGACCCGCAGGCGCCGGCTCTCGGTGCCGAACTGCTGGATCGCCTGCTCGAGGCTGATGACGCCGTGCGAGATGCTGTGCAGCTGCAGGTCACCGGGCTCGGACGTCTTGTCGTCGAGCAGCAGGACCGTGCACGAGCGGGTCGCGAAGAACTGCTTGAGCGCCAGCACCTGGCGCCGGTAGCGGAGCGGGTCCTGGGCGAGCAGGCGCATCTCCGAGAGGCTGTCGAAGACGACGCGCGCCGGCGCTGCGCGGTCGATCTGCGCCGTCAGGGTGCGGATCGTCTCGCCGAGCTCGACTTCCGACGGATAGAGAATCGACTGCTCGGCGTCGGGATCGCGGCCGCCTTCGTCGGCCAGCTCGAAGACGTCGATGCCGTCGAGCGACCAGCCGTGCGAGCGGACGACCGCCTGCAGCTCCTCGGCCGTCTCCGAGAGCGTGATGTAGAGGCCGCGCTCGCCATGTTCGGCGCCCTCGATCAGGAAGCGCAGCGCGAACGTCGTCTTGCCGGTGCCCGGCGTCCCCTCGAGCAGGTAGACGCGCCGCCGCGTCAGGCCGCCGCCGAGGATCTCGTCGAGCCCGTCGACGCCGGTGGACGCGCGATCGGCCGCAGTCTCCTGGCCCGCTCCGCCGCTCTCGGTGCCGGGCGAGGTCGATCGTGCGTTCATGATCGGTCGGGCGCGCCCGACGATGCGGCGCCGCGACCGGGCGGTACGGTCGCCGCCGGGCAGGAACGGAACATGAAAGCCTCCTTCTTGTTCCCGGAAATTTAAGACGCTCGGGCCGCCCCCGGCGTAGGACAAGTTCGCTGCACGCGAGGCGGAACGGCGGATTCGGGGACGCCTCGCGACCCGGGTGCGCCGCAGCGCCCGCCCCGCCAGGCTGCCGTTCGAACGGTTGCGTTACACGCAATCGCTTGCAACATCGGCGCTTACGCTGCGGGGGCGGCCGGTACGATCGTCGCCATGGACGTGTCGTTACGACGCCAGCTCGTCGCAGCCCTGGCTGCGAGCCTGACTGCCTGCGGCGGCGGCGCCGACACGACCGTCGTCACCGGCAACAAGGTGATCGATTCGTCGAACACGCCGCAACCCCCTCCTCCCGCACCGCCGCCGCCCGCTCCCGCGCCTTCTCCCGCGCCCGCGCCGACGCCGGGACCGGGCGATCCCCTCGTCGCCTCGTATTCGGCCGCGGCGTCCGGCGTCACGCCCGCCCTCGAGGGGGGCAGCATCGCCCACGGCGGCGACGGCGCTCTCTGGTTCAGCGGCGGCTTCGTCCCGAACCAGATCGGCCGCATGACCAGCGCCGGCGTCGTCAGCTACCCGGTCACCCGTGCCGCCGGCCTGGTGTCGTTCAACCCCGGTCCGCTCGCCCGCGGCCCCGACGGCAACATCTGGTTCGCCGATCCGCTCGCCGGCATCGACATCGCCGGAACGATCGGCACGGTCGACATCACGACCCAGGTGGCGAGCGAGTACTCGACGCCGCTGCTGAAGACGACGATCCAGATCAGCCGGCGCACGTCGCAGGACCAGAAGTGCGACACCGCGACGGCCGTGTGCACGCCGGTTCCCACCGGAACGTGCGTCCCCGATCCGGCACGCGCCGCGGTGCCCGGCATTCCCGCGTCCGGCGCGACGCCGGCCGTGCCGCCGATCCCCGCCTATCTCGGCAGCACCTGCCGCACCGTGACCACCGGACCGACGCTCGTCCCGGCGTGCACGCCGATCGCGCCGACGCTGGCCAACGGCTACACGACGACCACCTGTCCGACCACGACCATCGGCCCGAACAGCGTCACCGCCTGCGCGCTCGAGGATCCGGTGGCGGCCAACAGCTTCATCCGCATCGTCTGCACGGGCATCACGCCCGGCTCGCAGGCCTACAAGATCGTCACCGGACCCGACGGCAACCTCTGGTTCACGGAATACAACGGTACGCGGGTCGGCAAATTCGACGTGACGACGAAGCTCGCGACCGAATACGGCCCCCTGCAATCGCCGGCCACCGCGATCACGAGCGGCCCGGACGGCAACATCTGGTTCTCCGAGCGCAGCACCGACGGCTCGACCTCGGTGCTCGGCAAGATCACGCCGGCCGGCGCGATCACCGAATACAAGACCACGCCCGTGAACGGCTCGATCGTCGCGATGACCGGCGGCGCGGACGGCCGCGTCTGGTTCGTCAAGGATGGCTTCGGCGGCCCGGCGGTCGGCCGCGTCGATCCGGCCACCGGTGCGTTCACGACCTTCACCGGCGGGCTGAACGGCGCCTTCACGCTGTTCGGCGGGGTCGCCCTCGGCGGCGACGGCAACGTCTGGTTCACAAGCTACTACGACGGCCTGATCGGCCGCGTCACCCCGGCGGGCGTCATCACCGAATTCACCGGTGTCGCACCGAACGCGCAGCTCAACGCCATCACGGCGGGGCCGCAGATCGCCGGCTCAAACACGCTCTGGGTCACCGACCCCACGAACAAGAGCGTCGCCAAGCTGACCCTGCGCTGAGGCGGGCAGCGACCCGCCGGCGAGCCGGCGCAGGCCTCAGAACGTCCGCTTCATGTAGATGCCGAGCGAGCCCTTGCGCAGGCGCATGGTCACGCGGTCGTCGCCCGAGAGGCGGAAGCCGAGGCCGTGGTTGAGGAAGAACTGCGACTGCGCCGGCTTGTATTCGATGCCGACCCGGCTCACGGACGGCGACGCGGCCGCCGCCAGCGTTCGGTCGACGAGGCTGCTCGCCGGCGCCGGCGCGCCGACGCTGCGCAGGCCGAACGAGAGCGCGGGCAGCGTCGCCCCGGGCGGTGCCGCGCTGTCGAGGCGCGCGTCTGCCGCACGCATCGCGGCGACGCGGCGCTGGAAGTCGAGGCCGAGGTCAAGCTCGCCCCGCGCCAGCGACAGGCGATAGCCGCCGGCCGAGGGCTCGCCGCTGGCGACCCAGCGAGCGGCCGGCGCGGCCTCGATCGCGCTGACGTCCGCATCGAGCTGCCCCGGCTCGCCCGCTCCGGCCGGGGCGGCGATCGCCAGCGAGCAGAGCAGCAAGGACAGCGCGAAGCGTGGCATCGGGGTACGACGAGGAGGCAGCATCGCGACGCTACGACTCGCTCGTGCCGCTCGGCGTCGGCACGGTTCGCCGGCGTCGGTGAGAGATCTCCAGCGGCAGGAGTAGGACGCGAACCCACCCGTTTCCCCGGGGCAGCCGACATTTCGGTCGACGAACGGACGTCGCAGGCACGCCCGCTGCCCATGCTCGAGGATGCGAACCGAAAGGCGGGGCGATGACTGAAGCAGAGACGTTGGCGCACGAGACGCGCGAGCTGGAACGTCGCCTGCTCGAGGCGGCCGAAGCGTTGCTGGCGCATCGCGGCACCAGCGTCGCCTTCGTGCCGTTTCCGGGCCGGCTGCCCGCGCGCTGTGTCGCGATCGGAGATCTGGCCCGGCTGCGCGACATGCTGAAGCCGATCGCGGTCTAGCCGCGATCCCGCGCCGAGCCGCTCTGACCCCAAGGCAGAGCGCTCTTCGGCGCAGGGACTGCCGTCGCGCGAGGCGCCACTTCCGGGAGGCGCTCGCGGCGCGGGCGATGGGGCGGAAGGCCGCAAAATCGGTCCCTGGCTTCTTCCGTCCCGCGGGACGCGCTGCATGGACCGACCGCCCTCCCCGCTCTTCCGGCAAGTGGCCATCGAGGCGGCATCGGGCACGCAGATCGGCGCGTCGCTGGCGACGCACTGGTGCGGCGTCGCCGTGTTCACGGCGGTCGCCTTCGCGCTGGTCGCCGCACTCATCGCCTTCGTGGCGCTCGTCGAGTATTCGCCCGTGCACCGCGTCGCCGCCTTCGTCGATGCGCGCGGCGGGCTCGTGCGCCTGAAGGCGCCGCTCGACGGGCGCATCACGCGGCTCGCCGTCGCCGACGGCGCGATGGTCAGGAAGGGCGACCTGCTCGCCGTCATCGGCAGCGAGCGGCTGCGCGAGGAAGGCGGCGGCGAGCGCGCCGCCGTTCGCCAGCAGCTCGACGCAGAGAAGGCGACGATCGATCGCGAGATCGAGGCCGCGCGTCAGGAGGCTGCGGTCAGCCGCCAGATGATCGAGCGGCGCCTGCACGGCCTGCGCGAGGAGCGCGAGGCGCTGCGCGCCGACATCCGTTCGGGCGAGCGGCTGCTCGCCAGCCTGATCGCGCAGAGCGACCACGTCGCGTCGGCAGCCGCCGAGGGCTATCTGCCGCGCCAGCAGGCGGCGCAGAAGCGCGACGAGGTCAGCGCGCAGGAGAGCCGGCTCGCGACCGTGCGCGGCGCCGCGGCCCGCGTCGAGCGCGACATCGAGACCAGCGAGGCCGAGCGCCGTCTGGTCGACGCCCGCCTCGCCGGCGTCATCGAGAACCGGCAGCGCTCGAGCGGCGAGCTGAACCGATTGCGCGTTCAGAGCGAGATCGACGCCGAGCAGGTCGTGCGCGCGCCCCAGGACGGGCGGGTCTCGTTCGCGTCGCTGGCGCAGGGCCAGTCGATCGAGGCCGGTCAGGCGCTCTTCACGATCGCGCCGCAGGACGACCCGCTGATCGTCAAGCTGCTCGTCGCACCGTCGGCGGTCGCCTCGGTGCGGCCCGGTGTCGCGTTCAAGCTCGCGTTCCGCGCGTATCCGCAGGAGCGCTTCGGGCTCTTCGACGCGACGATCGAAAGCGTCAACGAAGTGCCGTCGCTGCCCGGCGAGGTGCCCCAGGCCGGCGCGGGCACGGGCGAGCCGATGTTCGTCGCCACGGCGTCGCTTCCGGGCGCGTTGCGCGGCACGCAGGGCGAAGCGCTGCCGCTCAAGCCCGGCATGCTCGCCGACGCGCTCGTGCCGATCGAGCGCCGCACGGTCCTCGCGTGGCTGCTCGACCCGATCCTGCGCGGCCTCAACGACAGCGTCGGTCGCGGTCGGGCGGTCGCCGAAGCCGGCCGCTGATGCTGAATCTCGCGCTCTTCGGCCGGCGCCGGGTGCCGTTCGTCGCGGCGAGCGAGCTCAACGAGTGCGGCCTCGCCTGCCTCGCCGCGATCAGCGGGTTCTTCGACGGCGAGGCCGACCTGGCCGAGATCCGCCAGCTCGCGGTGCCGAGCGGCCGCGGCGAGACCCTCCTCGAGCTGCGCAACCTGGCCGAGCGCATCGGCCTGGCCGCGCGCGGCGTCAAGGTCGAGGTCAAGGCGCTCGGCCAGCTCGCGCTGCCGGCCATCCTGCACTGGGACATGAATCACTTCGTCGTCCTCGAGCGCGTCACCAAGAGCGGCATCGTCATCATGGATCCGGCCGCCGGCCGACTCGCGGTGCCGTGGCCGACGGTCGACACCTCGTTCACCGGCATCGCGCTGGAGACGCGCGTCTCGCCGCGCTGGCGCACGGCGCGCGAGCCTGGCCGCAACGTCTCGCTGCTCGGCTTTCTCGCTCCGCTCTCGCAGTGGCGCAACGACATCGCGCTCGTCGTCGCGCTCTCGATCCTGATGGAAGTGCTGGTGCTGGTCGCGCCGCTGCAGATGCAGCTGTCGATCGACAGCGCGCTGCAGGGATCGGACGGCCGGCTGGTC
>DATIDZ010000243.1:0-19098 GCA_035456045.1 Caldimonas sp. | reverse complement strand
GCCTCGGGCGCGAGCACCGCCGGCTCGGCGGCCTCGAGCAGCGCCCCGCCGACGACATCGAGCTCGCGCAGGCGAGCCCGGCAGTGGGCGCAGCGTTCGGCATGCGCGGCGGTGACGACCGCCGGTCCGCGCGCAAGGCGGTCGGCGGCGAGCGCCATCAGCAGCGCGTCGTCGGGATGGTGGCGAATCATGGTTCGGTGGCGTCGATGAGGCGACGCAGGTGGGTCATGGCAAGCCGGATGCGCGACTTGACGGTGCCGAGCGGCAGCCCGAGCTCGCGCGCGATCTCGGCGTGCGGCGTCTCGGCGAAGTACGAGAGGTGGAGGACGCGCGCCTGCTCCGGCGCCAGCTGGCGCAGCGCCGCGTGCACGCGGCGCTCGCGCTGGCGGGCGTCGAGTTCCTCGTCGGGCGAGGCGGCGGGGTCGGGGTGGGCCTCGAGATCGGCTTCGCCGGGGTCGCCCAAGTCGGCGCTGTCGCCGCCGCGCCGATGCCGGTCGATGCGCAGGTTGCGCGCGATCGTGAACACCCACGTCGAGACGCCGGCGCGCGCCGGATCGAAGCTCGCCGCCTTGCGCCAGAGCATGACCATCGTCTCCTGGGCCAGCTCCTCGGCGCTCGCCGCCGGCGTGCCGCCGCGCACCAGATACGTGACGACGCGCGGCGCGAAGTGCTTGAACAGGACGGCGAATGCCTGCCGGTCGCCGTCGGCCGCGACCGCCCGCACCAGCTCGTTCAACTCCTCGCTCGTCGGCATCGCTCCCCGGCCTCGCTGCGGCGTCACGACGGTCAGCCGCGGCGCGCCGGCCGCGGCCGGCGCCCTCTCGATGACGCGGCGCGCGATGTCCATCCCGCTTCTACGACGGCGCGCGGGAATTGGATCACAGCGCGGCGCCCCGATCGTGATCCAAAAGGCGCGACGCGACGTATAGGCGGGTGGCAGCCGAATGTCGTCCGCGCGAGAGACGACAACGCGGCCATGGAGGTAAGCGACGATGACCCCTGCCGGCCTGGCCGTGAGCGACCCCGCGACGCCGCTCGACATCGCGGTCGTGGGCTCCGGCATCTCCGGCCTGGCGGCGGCGTGGCTGCTCGCGCAGCGCCATCGCGTCACGCTGTACGAGGCCGATGCGCGCCTCGGCGGCCACAGTCACACGGTCGACGTGGCGGCGCGCGGCGCCGCGCTGGCGGTCGACACCGGCTTCATCGTCTACAACGAGCCGGCGTATCCGAACCTGACGGCGTTGTTCGCGCACCTGGGCGTGGCGACGCAGGCGTCGGAGATGTCGTTCGCCGTCAGCCTCGACGACGGCGCGCTCGAGTACTCGGGCAACGACCTGCGCGGTCTGTTCGCGCAGCGCGGCAACCTCGTCAACCTGCGCTTCTGGTCGATGCTTCGCGACCTCGTCCGCTTCTATCGCAGCGCGCCGCGCGACGCCGCTCGCGCCGGCCTGATGCCGCTCGACGACTACCTCGACGCGAACGGCTACGGCCGGGCGTTCCGCGAGGACCACCTGTATCCGATGGCGGCGGCGATCTGGTCGACCCCGGCCGCGCAGATCGGCCGCTATCCCACCGAGGCGTTCGTTCGCTTCTGCGAGAACCATCACCTGCTGCAGCTGAGCGACCGGCCCGCGTGGCGCACGGTCAGCGGCGGCAGCCGCGAATACGTCCGGCGCCTGGCCGCCGCGCTCGGCGACCGCGTCCGGACCGGGTGCGGCGCGCTGGCGGTGCGGCGCGACGCGCGCGGTGCGTCGGTCGCGAGCGCGGCCGGCGCCAGCGAGCGCTACGACCACGTCGTCATCGCCACCCACGCCGACCAGGCGCTCCGCCTTCTGCCCGACGCGAGCGACGACGAGCGCCGCGTCCTCGGCGCATTCGCCTACACCACGAACCGCGCCGTGCTGCACGGCGACGCGGCGCTCATGCCGCGCCGGCGCGCGGTCTGGTCGAGCTGGAACTACGGCGCGGACCGGCGCCGTTCCGATGCGCTCAGCGTGACCTACTGGATGAACCGGCTGCAGGGCATCGACGAGCGCGTGCCGCTGTTCCTGACCCTCAACCCGGCGCGCGAGCCGAAGCCGGGCCTCGTCCATCGCACCGAGACCTACGAGCACCCGCTGTTCGACGCGACCGCCATCCGTGCGCAAGACGAGCTGTGGTCGCTGCAGGGACGGCATCGCACCTGGTTCTGCGGCGCGTACTTCGGCGCCGGGTTCCACGAGGACGGGCTGCAGGCCGGCCTGGCGGTCGCCGAGGCGATCGGCGGCGTGCGCCGGCCGTGGTCGGTCGCCGGCGAGTCCGCGCGCATCCGCGTCCCCGGTGCGCGACCGCACGTGGCCTCGGCGGCCGTCGCATGAGCGCCGCGGTGTCGGCGTCGGCCGCATGAGCAGCGCCCCGGCGCCCGCGGCGGCGAGCAGCGCTTCGGCGCTGTACGTCGGCTCGGTCATGCACCAGCGCCTGCGGCCGGCTCGGCATCGCCTCGACTACCGCATGTTCTCGCTCCTCGTCGACCTCGACGAGCTGCCGGCGCTGGCGCGGCGCCTGCGCCTCTTCTCGCTCGGTCGCTTCAACCTCTTCAGCCTGCACGAGCGCGACTACGGCGACGTCGCCACTGCGGGCGACGGCCTGCGCGCGTACGTCGACCGCCAGCTGCGCGACGCCGGCCTGCCGGCCGCGGCGGCGGTCCGCCTGCTGACGATGCCGCGCATCCTCGGCTACGCCTTCAACCCGCTCAGCGTCTACTTCTGCCACGGCGCCGACGGTGCCGTGCAGGCGCTGATCTACGAGGTCAACAACACCTTCGGCGAGCGCCACAGCTACCTCATCCCCGTCGACCCGAACGAGCGCGACGGCGCGCGAATCGTCCAGCGCTGCGCCAAGGAGTTCCGCGTCTCGCCGTTCCTCGCGCTCGACCTCGACTACGTGTTTCGCGTCGAGGCGCCGCGACCCGGGCGCGCCGCGCTGAGCATCGGCGTGGTCGCGAACGACCGCGTCGGCGCGCTCGTCAACGCGCGCTTCGACGCGCAGCGGCGCAGGCTCGACGACGCCGCGCTGGTCCGCGTCTTCTTCAGTCATCCGCTGCTGACGCTCAAGGTGATCGCCGCCATCCACTGGGAAGCGTTGCGCCTGGTCGTCAAGGGCGTTCGCCTGCAGGCGACCCCTGCGGCGCCGGCCCGTCCCGTCACCCTCGTCAAGCCATCCGACTCATGACCGCTCCCAGCCGCATGGCGACCGCCGACACCCTCCCCGACACCCGTTCGACGCGGCGCCGGCCGCTCGCCTCGCTGCTCGCCTGGCCGCTGCGCCGCGCGCTCGCGCGCCTGCTGCGCCACGTCGCCTGCGGCTCGATCGAGATCGTGCTTCCCGACGGTGAGCGGCTCGCCGGCCGCGGCGCGGTGCCGGGTCCGCACGCGGCGATCGCGCTGCGGCGCTGGCGGCCCCTGCGAAGGCTTCTCCTCGCCGGCGACATCGGCCTGGCCGAGTCCTATCGCGACGGCGACTGGACGACCCCCGACCTGACGGCGCTGCTCGAATTCGGCATCCGCAACGAGGCGAGCTGGGGCAGCACGCTCGACGCGTCGTGGCCGGCGCGGGCGTGCTTTCGCGCCCTCCATCTCTTGCGAAGCAACACGCGCCGCGGTAGTCGCCAGAACATCGCCTTCCACTACGACCTCGGCAACGAGTTCTACGCGCAGTGGCTCGACCCGTCGCTGATCTACTCGAGCGCGCTCTATCGCGACGAGGCGCAGTCGCTCGAGTCGGCGCAGGCGGCCAAGCTCGAGCGCGTCACCGAGCTGCTCCGCCTCGAGTCGCTGCCCGCCGACGCGCAGGTGCTCGAGATCGGCTGCGGCTGGGGCGCGATGGCGCTGCAGCTCGCCCGCCGTCATCCGGCGCGGCAGGTCGGCCTCACGCTGTCGGCGCAGCAGCTGGCGCACGCGCAGCGCTGCATCGAGGCCGAGGGCGTCGCCGACGCGGTCGACCTGCGCCTGCAGGACTACCGCGACGTGCGCGGCGAGTTCGACCGCATCGTCTCGATCGAGATGCTCGAGGCGGTCGGCGAGCGCTACTGGCCGGTCTACTTCGAGACGCTGCGCGACCGGCTGCGGCCGGGCGGCGTCGCCGTCCTCCAGGTGATCACCATCGCCGACGCGCACTTCGACAAGTACCGGCGCGGCGCCGACTTCATCCAGCGCTTCATCTTCCCGGGCGGCATGCTGCCGTCGCCGGGCGCGCTGCGTGCCGAGGCCGCACGCGCCGGCCTGACGCTGCACACCGACGAGCTGTTCGGCATGAGCTACGCGGCGACGCTGGTCGAGTGGCGGCATCGCTTCCTGCAGGCGTGGCCGAAGATCGCCGCGCTCGGCTTCGACGATGCGTTCAGGCGCCTCTGGGAGTACTACCTCTGCTACTGCGAAGCGGGCTTTCGCTCCGGGCGAGTCGACGTCGGCCTGTACACGCTGGCGCACCGACCTTCGCGATGAGGCATGCTCGTTGCCCCGACCGACTCACGAGCAACGCTTCTCCTGCCATGCCAACGAACGCCCTCCACGGATTCCGTCATCGCGTCGCGCTCGCCGCGTCGGTGGCGGCGCTCTGCTTCGCCGGCCTCGCGGCCGCCGCGCCGGTCCCCGCCGTCCACGAGCTGGCCCGCCAGGAGCAGCAGCCGCTGCTCGACACCCTGCGCGACCTCGTCGCGATCGAGTCGGGCAGCAAGGACCCGGAAGGGCTCGACACGATCGCCGCCTTGATCGCCGACCGGCTCCGCCAGCTCGGCGGCAAGGTCGCCGTGCTGCCGCCTTCAGACGTCTTCAAGATGGACGACACGCCGGCCAAGACCGGCGCCATGGTGCAGGCCGAATGGCAAGGCACCGGCAAGAAGAAGGTGCTCCTCATCGCGCACATGGACACCGTCTACCTGCGCGGCATGCTGAAGGACCAGCCGTTCCGCGTCGACGGCGGCCGCGCCTACGGGCTCGGCATCGCCGACGACAAGCAGGGCGTCGCCCTGATCCTGCACATCGTCTCGATGCTCAACCGGCTCGGCTTCAAGGACTACGGCACGCTGACGGTGCTCGTCAACGGCGACGAGGAGATCAGCTCGCCGGGCTCGCGCGCGACCATCACGCGCGTCGCCGCCGACCAGGACGCCGTGCTGTCCTTCGAAGGCGGCGGCAGCGACGGCGGGATCCGTCTCGCGACGAGCGGCATCGGCTCGGCGTACCTGACCGTCGAGGGCAAGTCGTCGCACGCCGGCGCGGCGCCCGAGCGCGGCATCAACGCGCTCTACGAGCTCTCGCACCAGATCCTGCAGATGCGCGACCTGTCGCAGGAAGACAAGGGACTCAAGCTCAACTGGACCGTCTCGCAGGCCGGCACGAACCGGAATGTGATTCCGGCGGCGGCGAGCGCGCAGGCCGACGCGCGCGCCCTGCGCGTCTCGGACTTCGACCAGCTGCAGAGCGCGCTGCAGGAGCGGATCAAGAAGAAGCTGCTGCCCGACAGCAAGGTGCAGGTGAAGTTCGAGGTGCGCCGGCCGCCGCTCGAGGCGACGCCGGCGTCGCGCCAGCTCGCCGCGCACGCGCGCACGATCTACGAAGAGATCGGCCTGCCGATGAAGGTCGCCGACGTCGCGACCGGCGGCGGCACCGACGCGGCGTTCGCGTCGCTGAAGGCGCGCGGCGCGGTGATCGAGGGGTTCGGGCTGAGCGGCTACGGCGCGCATTCGAACGATGCCGAGTACGTGAACCTCGAGACCGTCGTGCCGAGGCTCTACCTGGGCACGCGAATGATCATGGACATCGCCCGCGACAAGGCGAAGTAGGGGCCGCTCGCGGCGCGGTCGAGCAGCGATCGCGCGAGCGGCCGAATCGAGCCCGGCATCTTGCAGCGTCGCACCTCAGGGCGAGGCGCGTGCCGACTTCGTCGTCGCGCTCCGGAACAGTCCGAGCGACGCTGCCGCGAGCACGGCGACGACGACGGCCATCGCCAGTGCGGCAGCGCCGCCGCCGACGTCGTAGAGCACGCCGGCGGCGCCGGGCAGGAGGGCGCAGCCGAGGTAGTAGATCGTGAAGAAGACGCCCATGCCCGCGCCCCGGCTCTCGGGTCGGAGGAACTCGCCCGGCACCGACACCAATGCGGCTGCCGGCACGCCGCCGAGCAGGCCGCCGACGACGAGCCACGGCCACGGCTCGCTGCCGGCGGCGACGAGCAGCAAGGTGACGCACCAGCCGGCGATCGCGGCGTGGCAGATCAGGTCGGGACGACGCGCGTGGCGGAGCCAGACGCCTCCGGCCTGAACGCCGACGACGAACAGCACCGCGTTCAGGGCGACGAGGCTGCCGGCGACGGCGATGCCGAAGCCGCGGCCGACGAGGAACGTCGGCAGGAACGAGATGACGATCTGGAAGGCGGCGTTGTAGAGCAGCCAGGGCAGCGAGCCGATCAGCAGGAGCCGCCACTCGCGGCGAGTCAACGCGCCCAGCCCGATCCCGGCGGACGCCGACGCCGGCGCAGGCGCAGGCGTCGGCGCGCGGTAGATCGCCAGCACGACGACGAGGCCGACCGCCGCGAACAGCGCCGACGAGGCGATCGCCCAGGGCCAGCCTGCCAGCTCGCCGAGGGGGCCGGCGACGAGCAGGGCGATGCCGATGCCGACCGGCCAGGAATTGATCAGCACCGACATCGCCAGCAACCGCTCCCGGCCGTCGAACCAGTCGGTGACCATCTTCGTCACGAGCACGTTCAGCATGACCGCGCCGATCCCGCTCGTGAATCGCGCCGCCATCGCTTCAGCGTACGAGCTCGCGAGCGCGAGCCAGCCACCGCCTGCCGCCATGAGGGCCAGCCCGGCGAGCACCAGCCGCTTGTCGCCGAAGCGCTGGCCGAGGAGGCCGCCCGGCAGCGCAAAGACGACGCCGGGCAGCAGGTACAGGCCGACGAGCCAGCCGAACTGCGCCTTGTCGAGCACCAGGCCGCTCGCGAGCAAGGTTCCCACGGCCGCCACGGACTGGAACTGGAAGCCGATCGCGGCGCGCGCCAGCGTCAGCGACGCGAGGCACCACCAGCGCTGCGTCATCGCGCCGATCGAAGCGCCGTCGCGATTCGTTCGATCGTCGCCGCCGCGTGCGCCGGATCGAGCCAGCGCAGGACGACCACCGCGTCGAGCTCCGGGTCCATGCCGACGTAGTGGCCGCCCGCGCCGACCATGAACGCGGCGCGCCTGGACATTCCCGGAAAGGCTCGTCCGTCGCGGTTCAGCCAGAGCAGGCGGCCGTAGAACGGCGCGATCGCGCACGGCGCGAACATGCGGGCGATCCAGTCGCTGCCGATCAGCCGCTGCCCGTCGGCGACGCCATCGTCGAGCAGCAGCTGGCCGATTCGCGCCTGATCGCGCGCGCTGATCGAGACGCCGGCGCCCCAGTGCGATCCGCCCGGCACCGACTGCACCCGGCCGACGCCGGGCAGGTCGACCCAGGCATCGTCGTAGCCCTGCCAGGCGAAGCCGGCGCCGCCGCCGAGCGGCGCGAGCACGTGCTCGAGGAAGACCTCGGGCAGCGGCCGGCGGAACAGGTGCAGCAGCGCGAGGGCCAGCTGGTTGATGCGGACGTCGTTGTATTCCCAGTAGGTGCCGGGTGCGCGCAGCGGCCGCGCGCCGCCCTTGGGCCCGTCCGGCGGACGCGGGTCCTGCGCGACCTTGCGCCAGCGATCGACGGTGTCGGGCAGGCCGAAGCACGTCCCCTCCCATTCGCTCGTCTGCGTGAGCAGGTGCGTCCACGTGACGGCGCGGTTGTGCTCGCTGTCGTCGAAGCCGATGCCGGGAAGCCGGGTCGAGACGCGCTCGTCCTCGTCGGGCAGCAGCCCGTGGAGCCGGGCGACGCCCGCGAGCAAGGCGAGATAGGTCTTGGCGACGCTGAACGTGAGGTCGGCGCGAACGAAATCGCCCCACGCCGCGACCGCCGTACCGTGCTGGAGCAGGAATCCGGACTGCGGCCCGCGCGGATGGACCGGCCCGCGCAGGCGGTTGTACGGCGGCGGATCGTCGTGGTGGACGCCCCACGGCGTCTCGCCCGGCCGAAGCGCGGCGTGCGGGTCGCGCGGCCACGCGGCCTCGTGCGCCTGCGCGAAGGCGGCGGCGGCTTCGAGCGCGTTCGCTTGTTGAGCCACGTCAAGCCTTCAGCGGCGCGACCGCCCTAGTCTCGATCGACTTGCGGAGGAGATCGATGCGTTTGTCGCAGTCCGTGGTCGCCGCGCTGTTCGTCGCCGCCACCCCCGTGCGCGCCAACCCGGCCGAGTACGGCCGCGCGATGCTCGAGCTCGCGACGCAGAGCGGTTGCATGGCGTGCCACACCATCGTGCCGGCGCCGCCGCGGGCCGACGGCCTGCCGCCGATCGCGCCGGCCTGGCGCGACGTCGCCATCAAGTACCGCGACGATCCGGGCGCCTCGGAGCGGCTCACGCGCACGGTCATGACCGGGTCGGATCCGAAGGTGCGCCACTGGGCGGGCAAGGTCGGCGAGGTCGCGATGCCGCCCCACGCCGCCGTCGTCAGCGAGGCCGATGCGCGCGCGCTCGTCAACTGGATCCTCGTCCTCGTGCCGTGAGCGGCGCGGGCCGGCCGCGCGTCGAGGCCGTCACTCGACCTTCGCGCCCGACGAGATCACGACCTTCTCCCACTTCGCCGTCTCCGCCGCGATGACCTTGCCGAAGTCCTCGGGCGTTCCCGCGATCGGCTTGCCGCCGAGCTCGGCGAGGCGCTCGCGCATCTTCGGGTCGGCGAGCGCGCGGTTCACTTCGGCGTTGACCTTGTCGATGATCTCCTTCGGCGTTCCCTTCGGCATGCCGATGCCGAACCAGGCCGTCGCCTCGTAGCCGGGCACGGTCTCGGCGACCGTCGGCAGCTGCGGCATCGACGGCTCGCGCTCGGCCGACGTGACGGCGAGGGCGCGGATCTTGCCGCCCTTGATGTGGCCGACCGACGACGGCAGGTTGTCGAAGATGACGTCGACCTGGCCGCCCATGAGATCGGTGAGCGCGGGGCCGGCGCCCTTGTACGGCACGTGCAGCATCTGGCAGCCGGTCATCGACTTGAACAGCTCGCCCGAGAGATGCACCGAGGTGCCGCTGCCGGACGAGGCCATGTTGATCTTGCCCGGGTTCGCCTTGCAGTAGGCGATGAACTCGGCGACGGTCTTGGCCGGAAACGACGGCGTCACCTCCATCACGTTGGGCGTTCGCACCAGGCCGGCGACCGGCGCGATGTCGCGGATGAAGTTGAAGTTGAGGTTCTTGTAGAGCGTCGCGTTGATGCCGTTGGCGGGGTTGACGAGCAGCATCGTGTAGCCGTCGGGCGGCGCATTGACGACCGACTCGACGCCGAGGTTGTTGCCCGCGCCCGGCTTGTTCTCGATCACGAACGACTGGCCCATCTTCTCGGTCAGCCACTGCGCGATGATCCGCGCCAGCACGTCGGTCGTCCCCGCCGGCGGGTACGGCACCACCCACTTGACCGGCCGCGTCGGGTAGTCGGCGGCCTGGGCGATCTGCCCCGCGGCGGCGAGGCCGAGCAGCGATGCGGCGAGGAGGCGGGAAATGCGGGTCATCGATGTCTCCTGGGGGAATTGGAGGGAAGCCGGCGCGGCTCAGCGGATGAACTGGTCGACGTAGCCGGCGCCGAGGCCGCACGACGCGTAGTGCCTGCGGCACATCGCGATCTTGGTGTGCACGTCCTCGTAGCCGGTGCTGTTGCCGGCCGCGTCGACATAGACCATCGCGCCGCTGATGTTGAAGAACGTGATCATCTCGTCGTGGCCCGGCTCGACCACGAGCGTGTGGATCTCGCCCGGCGGCTCGTAGACGAAGGCGCCTTCGCGCGCGACCCAGTCGTGCTCGAGGTAGCGCCATGCGCCCTTGATGACGTAGCCGACGACGACCGACGGATGGATGTGCCGCGACAGCACGCCGCTCTTTCGCACGCGCAGCAGGTTGCACCAGCTCCCCGTCACGGTGTTGAGCAGGAGCGGCCGGAACCAGACCGCGTCGGCCTGCGGCACCCAGACGCGCTCGTCGTCGGGCAGGGCGGCGATGGCGATCTCGGGCTGGATGCCGGGCAGCTGTTCGATCATGGCGCGCTCGCGGGGTCAGGAGATGAGGTAGCCGCCGTCGACCGGGAGGACGACGCCGGTGACGAAGGCGGCAGCCGGCGACGCGAGGAAGAGCGCGGCGCCGGCGACGTCGTCGGGCTCGCCCCAGCGGCCGAGCGGCGTGCGCGCGCGGATCGCGTCGTCGCGCGCCGGATCGCCGCGCAGCGGCGCGGTCAGCGCGGTCGCGATCCAGCCGGGCGCGATCGCGTTGACGCGAATGCCGTCGGCCGCGTAGGCGATCGCGAGCGACTTGGTGAGCTGCGCGATGCCGCCCTTGCTCGCGGAATAAGCCGGCACCAGGCCGCCGCCGAAGAAGCTGAGCATCGATGCCAGGTTGACGATCGAGCCGCCGCGCCTGGCGAGGCGGCCGCGCGCTGCGCTGCAGACCCGCTGCGTGCCGACCAGGTTGATGTCGACGACGTCGGCGAAGACGGCCGGGTCGTGCTCTTCGCCGCGGCGGATGACGCCGGCGCAGTTGACCACGACGTCGAGCTGCGGCAGCGCATCGACGATCGCTTTCACCGCGGCGGCGTCGCGCACGTCGAGGACCGCCGCTGCGCCGACCGCCGGCGATCGCCGCTCGACCTCGGCCGACGTCGCGCCGGTGACGAGGACGCTTGCACCGTGCGCCGCGAACGCCGCGGCGATGCCGGCGCCGATGCCGCTGGTCGCGCCGACGACGAGGACGTGGCGGCCGGCGAAAAGGTCGGGCGAGAAGGTCAAGGCGACGATTCCTGTGGCGCCGATGTTATTGAAACTGGCGGGATGCGTGGATTTGACACGCCGGGGTGGTCGCGACGGGTCAGGTTCAGCCCGAACCGGCCGAAGCTTCTTCAGAGGTGGTCCGTCAGCCGTCGACCCGCGGTCACGGACATGTTCGAATCGGAGCCATCATGAGCGGCGAAGTCCAGTACAGCGCCAGCATCCCGGCGCAGAAGGCCATCGCCGCGCTCGGCCGCACGGAAGACGTGCAGTTCTCGCCGAGCAATCGCCGCCTCGCCGTGGCGGCGTTCCACGCGAACCGGATCGTCGTCTTCGAGGTGGCGATCTCGCGTTCGGCCGACCGGCCGCAGGTGGCGCTGAAAGGCGTCGTCGAGATCGAGGCCGCGACGCTCAAGGGGCCGCACGGCCTGTGCTTCCTCGACGAGGAAACGCTCGCGGTGGCCAATCGCGAAGGATCGGTCGAGCTGTTCCCCGTTCCCCCGGCGGGTGCGGTGACGCAGCCCAGGACGACGCCGAAACGAACGATCCTCGGCGCCGCATCGGGACAGATCATCACGCCGGGCTCGGTCGCGGCGGCCAGGCTCGACGACGGCACGGTCGAGCTGCTCGTTTGCAACAACTACGTGAATCGCGTGACGCGGCACGTCCTCGATCCGCGCAGCGACTGGTCCGTGGTCAGCGACGAGACGCTGCTGGAGCGCGACCTCGACGTCCCCGACGGGATCTCCTTCAGCCCCGATGGCCGCTGGCTCGCGGTCAGCAATCACAACACCCACAGCGTCCTGCTCTACGACCGCAGTCGCCACCTCGAGCCCGACGCGGCGCCGGACGGCGTCCTGCGCAACGTCCTGTGCCCGCACGGCGTGCGCTTCACGCACGACCAGGAGTTCATCCTCGTCGCCGACGCCGCGGCCCCCTACGTCAACGTCTACAAGAAGGACGGCGCGTCGTGGCGCGGCACCCGCGACCCGGTGCGCCTGTTCCCGGCCATGCCGGCCGACGTCTTCGCGCGCGGCCGCCTCAACCCGCAGGAGGGCGGCCCCAAGGGAATCGACATCAGCAAGGACAACCGCGTCCTCGTGTCGACGTGCGAGTGCCAGTCGCTCACGTTCTTCGACGTCGAGGCCGTCGTCCGCATCGCCGAAGCGCCCGCGAACCGGCTCAAGCGCTACCTGCGGTGGCGACTCACGGAGGCGATCTTCAACCGCCTGGGCTACATCGGGCGCTTCCCCGCCTAGGCTCGCGTCCGGACGCGACACCAGCGCGCGCGGGCTTGTCGCCGCGGGGCGGCCGGTAGGATGATCCCGCCATGGCCGACACCCCTTCCGATGCGCGCGCCGACGCCGAGGCGACCGAGCGCGAGCTGAGCCTGACGCCCGAAGAGGCGCTGGAGCTCGCGATCGAGCGTCACCAGCTCGGCCAGCTCGACGAAGCGGAGATGGTCTATGCGGTTCTCCTCGAGCGCTGGCCGGACCACGCCGACGTCCTCAACCACATGGGCGTGCTGCAGCATCAGCGCCGCGAGCACGCCGCCGCGCTGACCCTGCTGCGCCATGCGGCCGAGGTCGCGCCCGACGTCGCCGGCATCTGGAACAACCTCGGCAACGTGCTCAAGCACCAGCGCCACGACGACGAGGCCGAGCGCGCCTTCCGGCGCAGCATCGAGCTCGACGAGACCCCGCAGGCGCTGTCGAACCTGGGTGCCCTGATGCGCCGGCGCAAGCGCTGGGCCGAGGGCGAGGCGGCGTGCCGGCGAGCGATCGAGATCGCGCCCGAGTTCGGCGACGCCTGGCACCACCTCTCGCTGCTCCTCGTCGGGCAGGACCGCATCCCGGAGGCGATCGTCGCCGCCAGCCAGGCCACCGTGCTGCTGCCGCCGCACAAGCGGCGCCGCGACTCGTACACGCGCGCGCTCGTCAACGCCGGACAGATCGACACCGCGATCACGATGTATCGCGAATGGCTCGCCGAGGAGCCCGACAACGCCTTCGTTCGCCACCACCTCGCCGCGTGCATCGGCGAAGGCGCGCCGCCGCGCGCCAGCGACGCCTACGTCGAGCACGTCTTCGACGGATTCGCCTCGAACTTCGATGCCAAGCTCGCGAGCCTCGGCTACCGCGCCCCGCAGCTCGTCGCCGGCGCCCTCGCGGCCAGCCTGCCGGCGCCGGCGCGCCAGTTCGACATCGCCGACCTCGGCTGCGGCACCGGCCTGTGCGGACCGCTGATCGCGCCGTGGGCGCGGCGCCTTTCGGGCTGCGACCTGTCGGCGGCGATGCTCGAGCGGGCCGAGCGCCGCGCCGTCTACGACGAGCTCGAGAAGGCCGAGCTGCTGGCCTACCTGGACGCCCGTCCCGCGAGCTTCGACGTCGTGATCTCCGCCGACACGCTCTGCTACTTCGGCGCGCTCGAAGGCGTCGTCGACGGCGCGCGGCGTGCGCTGCGCGACGCCGGTCGGCTCGTCTTCACGGTCGAGGCCCTGCCGGAGGACGATGCCGCCGACTACCGGTTGCTCCTGCACGGCCGCTACGCGCACGCGCGGCGCTACCTGCGCGCCCTGCTCGACGGCGCCGGCTTCGCGGAGCCGCGAATCGTCGGCGAGGTGCTGCGCTCCGAGGGCGGGCTGCCCGTCGACGGCTGGCTCGTCAGCGCCCGCCGCGGCTGACGACGATCACGCCGACAGCGCGCGCATCTCGGCGAACAGGTCGGCCTTGCCTTCGAAGCCGATGCCGGGCAGCTCGGGCAGCGTGACGATGCCGTCCTTGACCTCGACGCCGTCCGGAAAGCCCCCGTACGGCTGGAACAGGTCCGGGTACGACTCGTTGCCGCCGAGGTGCAGGCCGGCAGCGATCGCGAGCGACATCTGGTGGCCGCCGTGCGGGATGCAGCGCGACGGCGACCAGCCGTGCTCCTTCAGCATCGCCAGGGTGCGCAGGTACTCGACCAGGCCGTAGCTGAGGGCGCAGTCGAACTGGAGCCAGTCGCGGTCGGGGCGCAGGCCGCCGTAGCGGATCAGGTTCCTCGCGTCCTGCATCGAGAACAGGTTCTCGCCCGTCGCCATCGGGCCGGCGTAGTGATTCGCGAGCTCGGCCTGGAGCTCGTAGTCGAGCGGATCGCCGGCCTCCTCGTACCAGAAGAGGTCGTAGGCGGAGAGCGCCCGCGCGTACTCGATGGCGGTCTCCAGGTCGAAGCGGCCGTTGGCGTCGACGGCGAGCCTCTGGCCGGGGCCGAGCAGGCGCAGCACCGCCTCGATGCGCTCCCGATCGGCGGCCAGCGGCGCGCCGCCGATCTTCATCTTGACGACCGAATAGCCGCGGTCCAGGTAGCCGCGCATCTCGCGCTCGAGGCCCTCGATCCCCTGGCCCGGCCAGTAGTAGCCGCCGGCGGCGTAGACGAAGACATCGCGCCGGGCGGTGCCGTCGCCGTGGCGCTCGGCGAGCAGCTCGAACAGCGGCCGCTCCTCGATCTTCGCGACGGCGTCCCAGACCGCCATGTCGATCGTGCCGACCGCGACCGAGCGCTCGCCGTGGCCGCCCGGCTTCTCGTTGGCCATCATCGTCGCCCAGATGCGCTCGGGCGAGAGGACGCCGCGCTCGTCGAGGAGCGAGGCGGCGTCGGCGTCGAGAAGGCGCGGGATGAAGCGCTCGCGCATCAGCGCGCCCTGGCCGTAGCGTCCGTTCGAGTTGAAGCCGTAGCCGACGACGCGCTCGCCGCCGCGCACGACGTCGGTGACGACGGCGACGAGGCTCAGCGTCATCTTCGAGAAGTCGATGTAGGCGTTGCGGATGCTCGACCGGATCGGCCGGGTCACTTCGCGGATCTCGACGATCTTCATGGCGCGCGGGCTCGCAGGCGGTGTCTGAAGCGCGAATGATCGCGCGGCGGGCGCCACCGCGGCGCGTCGTCACATGCGGCTGTTGCCGCGCGGGATGTCGAGGCCGGCCGGCACCGTGCCGGCCCAGCTGCGCTCGATCAGCTCGTACTCGTCGAAGTTGGTGTCCGAGACCTCGGCGAGCTGGGGCACTTCCCAGTCGACGTCGAGGGCCTCTCTGGCGACGCGCTCTGCCGCGGCGCGCTTGATGTCCTGCAGCGTGGCGATGATGGTCGCCAGCACCTCCGACGGCTCGTCGACGGCGAGGATCTCGGCCTCGGTCAGGGCGCGCGACGTGACCTTGAGCGGCAGGTTCTCGACGCCGGTCCAGCCGTTGGCGCGCAGCTCGTCGTGGACGATGAACAGGTTGCGCACGATCTGCGTCGCCGGGTCGTGGACGAGCAGGCGCGCGCCGAGCTCGGCACGCTGCTGCATCAGGAGCGACATCGGCTCCTCGGGCGCGCCGCGCGGGTCGACGAGCGCGACGTGGAGCTGGTTCTTGCGCTGCTCGAGCCGGATCGAGCGGCCCAGGACATCTCTCACCCAGCGCAGCGAGCCACGTTTGGCGGCGGCAGGTGGCGCTGCGGTCGGCGCCTGGCGTGTCGGCGGTTTGGCGGACATGCGGCTGGCCTTTCCCTTGAGCTTCGAGATTTGGACATAGCTCGTTTCGGCGCCGGCCGGCGTTTCTGAAGGTCGGCAGGCGCGTCGAGGCCGACGCGACCGCCCGGATCGTGCAAAGCTTGGCGCCGTGCCCGCTGCCCTTCGACCATGACCGCGCGGCAGGACGGCCGCTACGTACGCGATGCCGGCTCGCGCCGAGGCGACGGCAGCCATGACGACGAGCATTGACCTTCGTCGCGTCGCAGGCGCGGCGTCCCGTATGCTGCTTCCTGGTCGGAGCAGCACGCCATGTCGAAGGTCAGGGTCGCCAGTTTCAGTGTCTCGATGGATGGCTTCGGCGCCGGCCCGGCGCAGAGCCTCGAGCACCCGCTCGGGCGGGGCGGCGAGGCACTGCACCCCTGGGCCTGGCCGACGCGCACGTTCCAGCGCATGTTCGGCACGGGAGATGGGACGACCGGGCCCGACGACGACTTCGCGGCCAGCGGCTTCGACAACATCGGCGCCTGGATCCTCGGCCGCAACATGTTCGGGCCGGTGCGAGGCCCCTGGCCCGACGACGAGTGGAAGGGCTGGTGGGGCGTCAACCCGCCGTACCACGTGCCGGTGTTCGTTCTCACGCATCACGCGCGTGCGCCGCTCGCGATGGAGGGCGGCACGACGTTCCACTTCGTCACCGACGGCATCCAGGCGGCGCTGGCGCAGGCGCGCACAGCGGCGCGGGGCCGCGACGTGCGCATCGGCGGCGGCGTCTCGGTCGTGCGCCAGTACCTCGAGGCCGGCTTGATCGACGAGATGCACCTCGCCCTCACGCCGGCCCTGCTCGGCGCCGGCGAGCCCCTGCTCGCCGGCATCGATCTGCGCCGACTCGGCTTCGAGCCGATCCGCCACGTCGGCACGGCGAACGCCATGCACGTCGTCTTAACGAAGGGGCCACGCCCCGGGTGACGGCGCTCGGCACGGCCGGCCCGGAAACAATAACTTCGCCCCGAGCTTTCCCGCCGTCGATTCCCGCCGATCGCGTTCGACTAGCCGGGCAGGACATCGTCGCCCTGCGCCTCTTTCTCCTGCGAGGACACCGCCATGACCCAAGCCATCGCCTATCTTTCCTTCGACGGCAACTGTGCCGACGCCATGCGCTTCTACGAGCAGGCGCTCGGCGGCAAGCTCGAGGTGCTGATGAGCGGCGCCGAGTCGCCGATTGCAGAGCACATGCCCAAGGAGTTCGCGCACCGTATCCTGCACGCCCGTCTCGTCCTGCCCGGTGGAGGCATGCTGTTCGCCGGCGACGCGCCGGCGCACGTGCCGTACGAAGGCATCAAGGGCGTGTCGATCGCGGTCGACTACGAGCGCGTCGACACCGCCGAGAAGGTCTTCGCCGCGCTCGCCGCCGGCGGCCGGGTGACGATGCCGATGCAGTCGGCGTTCTGGGCCAAGCGCTGGGGCATGCTGGTCGACAAGTTCGGCGCGGCCTGGATCGTCAACGGCGAGCCGATCCCCGTCTGAGCGGCGAGATCCCGCGGCGCCGCTTGGCTGCGGAGCCCGAAATCGCCAGCGCCTGACTCGCGTCGCGGCAGGCCCGGCGTCAGGGTGGCCAGAGCCACGCCGCGCCGCGAACCCCCGAGGAATCGCCGTGGCGGTTCCGGGCGACGTCGGTCGCCAGCGCGTCGGAGAACACGTGGCGGGGCAGGCGCGCGCGGACTTCGTCGCACAGCGGCTCGATGTTCGAGAGACCGCCGCCGAAGACGACGATGTCGGGGTCGAGGACGTTGATGACGCCGGCGAGCGCGCCGGCGAGGCGCTCGTAGAAGCGGGCCATCGTCGCGCGTGCCGGCGCGTCGCCGCCTTGCGCGAGGGCGGCGATCGCGGCCGCGTCGAGCGAGGCCGACGCGCCCCGCACGCTGCGCCGGTGGTCGGCGGCGAGGCCGGGCCCCGACACGAACGTCTCGATGCAACGCCGCCGCCCGCAATAGCAAGCCGTGTCGGGCAGCCCCGGCTCGATGCGCGACGGCATCTCGTTGTGCCCCCACTCGCCGGCGATCGCGTTCGGCCCCGGCCACAGGCGGCCGTCGTGGACGATGCCGCCGCCGACGCCGGTGCCGAGGATCACGCCGAACACGAGGCGCCTGCCGGCCCCGGCGCCATCGCTCGCTTCCGACAGCGCGAAGCAGTTGGCGTCGTTGTCGACCCGCACCTCGCGGCCCAACGCGTGCGCGAGGTCTGCGGCCAGAGGGCGGCCGTTGAGCTGCGTCGAGTTGGCGTTCTTGATGCATCCGGTGCGCGACGAGATCGCGCCCGGCATGCCGACGCCGACGCGCGCCCGGCCGACGCCGACCTCGGCCTCGACGCCCTCGACCAGTCGGCGCACCGCCTCGACGGTCTGCGCATAGTCGTGCGCCGGCGAGGCGATGCGGCGCCGCGCGAGCTCGCGGCCGGCGGCGTCGAGCGCGATCGCCTCGATCTTGGTGCCGCCGAGGTCGACGCCGATCCGGGTCATGGCCGGCGTCGCCGGCGTCGCGGGGTCGCGCCTGGCGGCGGATCAGCGCGGCGCGCTGCCATTCGCTCGCGCGCTACGAGCGCGCTCCGCGCGCGCTGTCACGCTGCCTGCCGCCGCCGCAACGTTCGCTCTGTCGAGCCAGGTAGAACCACTCCTGGCCGACCTGCGCGTCGGCGTTCGGAAAGACGACGACGCCGTCGAACGGCGCGACGACCGGCTCGCCGTCGCCCCGCGTGCCGATGCGCTCGCCCGCGGTGACCGCGTCGAAGCTCTTCCATGCCTTGGCGAAGGCGTCGCCGGCGCTCGTCCTGTCGATGACCTCGCACAGGCTCAGCGCCTCGATGCGCGGCGCCGGCGCAGGATCGGCGGCGTCGATCAGGCCGAGGTGGGCGAGCGTGTTGACGATCGCCGTGTAGCCGACGTCGGGTGCGCGCGGGTCGTCGTGCTGGCCGCACTCGAGCGTGACGGCAGCGCCGCCGACCGAGCGCATGTACTCGGTCGTGCCGATCCCGTACGCCGGGTCGACGTCGAGGCGAGCGTCGGGGAACGCCGCGGCGAGCTCGCGCCGCCGCGCCGTCCCCGCCGCATACGTCGAGAGCCAGCCGTCGACGACGCGGCCGACGCCCAGGCGCAGCGCCAGCGCCTCCTCGCACGCCGCCTGCGCGAACGGCTCGAGCGGCCCGGCGTTGTCGCGCGGTCCGATGAAGGCGAACGGCACGCCCGGCGCGCGGAACGAATGCAGGTCGAGCAGCACCTCGTGCCCGGCGAGCAGCGGGCAGAGCCAGTTGGCGACGTGGTCTTCGTACTCGCGCGGCACGGCGGTCGGCTGCAGCTTGCGGTTGAGGTTGCGGTCACCGGCGCGGCGCCGGTGCGCATGCGCGAGCGGATTGGTCACGGGCACGAACGTCACGCGGCCCCTGACGAGCGTCAGCGTGCCGGCGTCCAGTTCGGCGACGACGCGCTCGATCGCGCGCGTGCCGCAGGTCTCGTCGCCGTGCACCGCGCCGAGGACGACGAGGCGCCGCCCGGGCTGCGGGCTCACGCAGGAGATCGACTTGAAGGGATGCATCGGCGGGCTCAGCGAGGCAGACCCGGCGGCAACGGCATGCCGCGCTCGCGCATGACCTCACGCAACCGGTCGGGGTGGTCGGTGATGATGCCGTCGACGCCCCAGTCGAGCAGCCGACGCATGTCGGCCGCCTCGTTGACGGTCCACGGCACGAGCTGCAGGCCGAGGTCGTGCGCGCGCTGCG
>DATIDZ010000242.1:0-12476 GCA_035456045.1 Caldimonas sp. | reverse complement strand
GAACGGCGGCAAGGTGCTCGGCAAGGTGCGTCACCCGTTTCCGACGACGACGGACTTTTCGCCCTTCCTCGTCAAGGCGCAGGCCTCGCACGCCAAGGTCGTCGGGCTGGCGAACGCCGGCGCCGACACGATCAACGCGATCGAGCAAGGAACCCGGCTGGGCATCGTCCAGGGCGGGCAGCGCATGGTCGCGCTGCTCGCATTCCTCACCGACGTGCACGCGCTCGGCCTGAACAAGGCACAAGGGCTGATCCTGAGCGAGTCCTTCTACTGGGACTTGAACGACCAGACGCGCGAGTGGTCGGCTCGATTCGCGAGACGTCACTGGGGCGCGATGCCCTCGATGCCCCACGCGGGAACCTATGCGGCCGTGCTTCACTACCTGAAGGCGATCGACGCGCTGAAGGGCGACGACGGCACCCGGGTGATCGCGAAGATGAAGGAGCTGCCCACCGACGATCCCCTCTTCGGCAAAGGCAGCATCCGCCAGGACGGCCACAAGCTTCATCCGATGTACCTCTTCGAGGTGAAGAAGCCGTCCGAGTCGAAGGGGCCATGGGACTTGTACAAGCTGCGCGCGACCGTTCCTGCGGACGAGGCGTTCCGTCCCCTGGACCAAGGTGACTGTCCGATGGTGAAGAAGTAGTCGCCATGACGTTGGGACGCCGAAGCTTCGCTGCGATCGCTGTCCGCTCGACGCTCCTCGCCCTGACCGCGCCGTTCCCGCTCGCTGCGAGCGCCCAGCGCGCGCGGGCGCCGCTGCGGATCGGCGTGCTGAACGATGCGAGGGCGGCCAACCATCCGACGGTCGACGGCCTCAAGAGCGGGCTGCGCGATCGGGGGTTCGAAGAAGGCCGCGACGTCGTCTTCGACGTCAGGCTCACCGACGCCGATCCCGCACGCATTCCCGCCGCCGCCGACGCGCTGGTCAAGGCGCGCGTCGATGCGATCTTCACGAGCGGCGAGGCGGCGACGCTCGCCGCGCGGACGGCGACGCAGACGATTCCGATCGTCTTCACGCTCGTCGGCGATCCCGTCGCGGCGGGCTTCGCGAAGTCTCACGCCAGCCCCGGGGGGAACGTCACCGGGGTGTCGAGCCTCGCGACCGGTCTCGTCCGCAAGCGTCTCGAGGCGCTGACGTCGCTCGCTCCGACCGTGCGCCGCGTCTGGGCGATCCATTCGGGTGCGGGCCCGGCGTTCGATGCGGCGATCGCGAGCGCCAACCAAGTCGCGTCGCCAAGCGGCCCGCAGGTCGTGTCCCGCGCGGTGCTCACGAAGGACGAGCTCGCGCAGACCGTCGAGCGCATCGGTCCGGGGGATGCGCTGCTCGTGCCTGACAACGTTTTGCTCGACATCCCTGCCGTGCTGCTCGAGATCTCCCTCGCGCGCCGCGTCCCGGCGGTCTTTTCCGCCGAGCTCTGGGTCGACCACGGCGGGCTCGTCTCCTACGGCGCCGGCTATCGCGAGCAGGGTGCGCAGGCCGCGCGACTCCTGGCGAACATCCTTCGCGGATCGCGGCCCCAGGATCTTCCCGTCGAGAGCGCCGAGAACATCGTCCTGGCCCTCAACCTGAAGACAGCGGCCTCCTTCGGCCTCAACGTGGCGCAGACGGCGCTCTTCCGCGCCGATGTGATCCGCCGATGAAGAGCACCACCACCGGCGGCGGCCTGTTCCGCAAGTACGCGGCCGTGCTGATCCTTCTCGTCGGCGGCATGCTGCTCCTGAGCAGCCTGGTCAGCATCTATTTCGCCTATCAGGAAACCAAGGCGACGCTGGTCGGGCTCGAGCGGCAGCAGACGCTGGCGGCGGCAAGCCGCATCGCGCAGATGGTCACCCGGATCGAGTGGCAGCTCAGGGCCGTGATGCAGGTGCCGTTCGACGATCCGAGGATGGCGCGAGCCCAGCGCGAGATCGACTTCCTGCGGCTGCTCCGCGACGTGCCGGCCATCGCCGAGATCGTCCAGCTCGACGCGAGCGGCAAGGTGCAGCTGCTGGTCTCCCGCTTCGCGCCGAACGAGATCGGAAGCCAGCGAGAGCTGGCGAAGGATCCCCGCTACGTTGGAACGCGCATCGGGCGCACGTACTTCGGGCCGGTGTACTTCCGCAACGACTCCGAACCGCATCTCACGATCGCGGTGCCTTGGGGCGACGGAGCGCCCGAGGTCGCGGCCGCCGAGGTCAACCTCAACGCGCTGCGCGAGGTGGTCTCGCAAGCGCGGGTCGGCACTGCCGGCTACGTGTACGTCGTCGACGGGCAGGGCTTTCTGATCGCCCATCCCGACATGAGCGCCGTGTACCAGAAGCGCAATCTGTCGGGCCTGCCGCAGATTCGCGCGGCGAACGCGGCGAGCGCCGCTCACGATGGATTGACCGGAACCACGGGCCTTCGCGGCGGCCAGGTGCTGACCGGCCAGGCCAGGATCGAGTCGCTCGGCTGGCTGGTCGTCGCCGAGCAACCGCTCGATGAGGCGTTCGTCCCGCTGAAGGGGACGATCGGGCTTAGCGCGATCTTCTTCTTCATTGGCCTGGCCTTGGCGATGATCGCGAGCGTCTTGCTGGCTCGTCGCATGGTGGCGCCGATCCGCGTGCTGCAGCAGGGCGCGACGCGAATCGGTGCCGGCGACCTCGGCCACCGAATCGCCGTGCGGACCGGCGACGAGCTCGAGGCCCTCGGCCAGGAGTTCAACCGCACCGCCCGCCAGCTCGAGGAGTCGTACGCCACGCTGGAGCAGAAGGTCGAAGCGCGCACCCGCGAGCTGGCGACGGCCAACGAAGAGCTGAAGGCCCTGGGTGAAGTGGGCCGCGCGGTGAGCTCGACCCTCGATCTGGAGACGGTCCTCAACACCATCGTCGCGCGCGCCGTGCAGCTCTCTGCCGCGAACGGCGGAATCATCTACGAGTACAACGAGACGAGCGAGCGGTTCGACCGCATCCGCGGCTCGCACCAGCTCGACGAGGACGTGGGCGAAGTGTTGCGGTCGGCGCCGCTCGGCCTGGGCGAAGGCGTGACCGGAAAGGCGGCGGCGACACGGGCGCCGGTGCAGGTGGCGGACGTCCTCGACGGCCGGACCTACGATGTCGCGCGAATCCGGGTGGTCTTCGAACGACACGGGCTTCGCGCGGTGCTGGCCGTTCCGCTCCTCTTCGAGCAGCGGATCATCGGGGCGCTCGTCGTCTGGCGGCAGGAGCCCGGGCAATTCGCCGCGGGCGTCGTGAACCTCCTGCAGACCTTCGCGAGCCAGTCGGTTCTCGCCATCCTCAACGCCAGGCTCTTCCATGAAGTCAAGGCGAAGAGCCGCGAGGTCGAAGCGGCGAGCCTGCACAAGTCCGAGTTTCTCGCCAACATGTCGCACGAGCTGCGCACACCGCTCAACGCGATCATCGGCTTCTCGGAGGTGCTCTCCGAGCGGATGTTCGGCGAAATCAACGACAAGCAGGCCGAATACCTCTCCGACATTCTGGAATCGGGGCGCCACCTGCTGTCCCTCATCAACGACATCCTCGATCTGTCCAAGATCGAGGCGGGGCGGATGGAGCTCGAGCCGACGCAGTTCGATATGCGGGGCGCCGTCGAGAACGCATTGGCACTCGTCCGCGAGCGGGCGCAGCGGCGCGGGATCAGGCTCGAGCGCGCGATCGACGAGCGGATCGGGTCGATCTGCGCCGACGAGCGGAAGGTCAAGCAGGGTCCTGCTGAACCTGCTGTCCAACGCGCTGAAGTTCACTCCGGAGGGCGGAACGGTCTCCGTTCGGGTCGAATCGCGCGATGGTGCGGCGGAAGTCTCGGTCACCGACACCGGCGTGGGCATCGCCCCCGCGGATCAGGCGGCCGTGTTCGAAGAGTTTCGGCAGGTCGGCGCCGCGGAGAAGAAGGCGGAAGGCACCGGGCTCGGACTCGCCATCTCGCGCAAGTTCATCGAGCTCCACGGCGGAAGGATCTGGGTCGAAAGCCAAGTTGGGGTCGGGTCGACCTTCACCTTCACGCTCCCGTCGGCGCGGTGATGCCGATCCGGACCTCGACGGCTTCCTGCTGCAGGTCATTGCGGCAGTTGCCTCGCAAGGCGATGACGTCCGCGCGAACTTGCGCCTTGTCAAGGGACCCGGTTCGCAGTTTGGCAAGCTTGCGGAATGGACGGCTTCGCAGGCGCCCTCCGGCCACTGTGGCTGACCGCTGGCTGCGCTTGTCTCTTGGCGGCATGCGGCGGCTCGCTTTATCCGTTCGACCCCGACAAGTGGATGCCGGACTTCGGCATCGACGGTGATCACGGTGCCATCGCCGTCAAAGCAGATCACACCTCGGCGGCGCTGACTGCGCGATACATCGGCCAAGGCGCTGCCGACGACGCAGCCATGAAGCTTTGCGGAGTCGGCTGCAGCATCGAGCTCCGGTTCGAGGGCAACAACGTCTGCGGCGCTCTGGCCGCCGGGACGAACCAGACCATCGGTGTGGCGACAGGCGTTCCGATATCGACCGCGGAGGCCGCTGCGCTCCTCGGGTGTCAAGGCGCCGGCGGGCAGGCGTGCGAGATCAAGCTGAGCGCCTGCAACGATTGATCGATCGACGGCGGTGCGATCACTTCCGACGCCGAGCGAAACAGGCCAGCCGGCCGCGAGCGCCTCGATGCCGACGCAGACGACGCGCTCGTCGACATGGAGGATCGAGCACCCTCCTGCGTCTCGTCGCCGGCGGCTACTGCGGGTTGTCGCAGGTGCCGACCTTCTTGCCGGCGAGCTTGATCGTCATGTTCATGCCCTGGCTCGCGGCCTGGATCGCGCCCGTGTAGGCGTCGGCGCCCTGGAAGTTGATCTCGCCCGTGCCCTCCATCGGCATCTGCCCGCTGCACTTCATCTTCCAGGTCATCTTGCTGCCGACCATCTTGTAGTCCGATGCCACGCAGGACTTGTCGCCGCCCGGCGGCGGCTTCGTCCACGTCTTGGCGGAGCAGATCCTCTGCGTCTGCGGCGCGACCTGCATCGGCATGCCCGGCATCGACATCTGCGACGTCGTCTCCCACAGGACGCCGGGCGGGTCCGCTGCGCGAGCCGGCGCCAGCAGCGAGAAAAGAATCAGCGAAACGACCGGTGCCAGGCGCGCTGTCGATGCCGTGATCATGGGCTCATCTCCTCGGTGGACGTGCGAACAGAGGCGCGTGGTATGCCCTTCCAGCGGAGCGCTGTCAAGATCGACGCGCGGCTTTCCGGATGTCCTGCTTCGGCGCCGCGGCCGCAACGTCGTGAGCCGGGCCGAAGGCCGAGTCGGCGGCGAACTCCGGCGCGACCTCGCGCCAGTCGAGGTACAGGTCGCCGGCGGTGTCGAACGCCCGGTCGGGATCGACGGCGTGTCCGCGGCGCAGCACGTGGCCGATGAAGGCGGTGATCCAGGGGCGACGAGCGAGCATGCGGGCATCGTAGGAGGCACGCGTCCGGGTGGCTATCCCTCCGGCTGAGGACGGGGTCGCAGCGCGCGACGTCGCTCGTCAAGGCTGATGAACGGAGCGCGCGCAGCGAAAGCCGACGTCGTCGGCACGATTGTCGGGCGCGGCGTAGAAGCGCTTCGCGGACGCGAGCCGCTCGGCCGGCTCCTGCCACCCGCCGCCGCGAATGCCGCGGCCGGGCCCGCTCTCCGGACCCTGAGGGTTTCGCACGTCGCCGATCGCGAAGCTCGGGGAATACCAGTCGGCGACCCACTCGCCGGCATTGCCCGCGAGGTCCAGGATCCCTTCGCGGGTCTGCCCCGCGGCGTGGCTTCCCACCGGCGCGAGGCCGCCCTGGTAGGGGCCTGAGGCGCTGGTCGCGAAGCGCGCGCGCGCGGCGTCCGGCGCCTCGTTGCCCCACGGATAGGTCCGGGCGTCGATGCCGCGCGCGGCGCGTTCCCACTCCGCTTCGGTCGGCAGGCGCTTGCCGGCCCAGCGACAGTACGCGTCGGCCTCGCGCCAATCGACGCCGACGACCGGAAGCTGCTGCGCCGCAGCCGCCTTGGCGTCGTCCCAGCCGTCGGGCTCGCTCACCGCGCCTGACGCGGCGAGGAATCGCGCGAAGCGCTCCGTCGTCACTTCGAATCGGTCGAGGTAGAAGGCATCGACGTAGACGCTGCGCAAGGGCGACTCCTCGCCATCGCCCATCGTGAAGGTCGCTGCCGGGACGAGCACGGCGGGCGCGCCGTCCTTGCCGGTGACGACGGCCGGCTGGCGATCGGTCGAGAGCGAGAGCCAGGCCGCGATGGCGAGACCGAGACCGACGCCGGCCGCGGTGACCATCGCCACCCGCCGGGGCCATTGCCGGGCCTTGTCGATGCGGCGCACGGCGTCGACCACGGCGGCGGCGAGGTTGCCGACCGGCTCGAGCACCGTCACGGCCTTGACGTACGGCGGGATCTGGTCGAACGCGACCTTCTCGACGACGACCGGCAGCACGCGCGTCGACGGATTCGGCCACTTCTTCTGCGCGAGGTCGAGCTCGCCGAGCGCGTAGCAGCCGGGCCTGACGGCGGCGGGGCTCAGCATGAAGACGAAGAGGTCGGCGCCCTCGACCGCCTCGATGATCTTCTCGTCGTATTCGGTTCCAGCCGCGAGGTCGTCGCGGTCGAAGAACACGTCATGGCCCTGCGCGAGCAGCGCGAGGTTCACCGGCTCGACGGAGGCGCGGTTCTGGGAGGAGTAGCTCAGGAAGATCTTCATCGCCCGATGGCCGCCTTACCGGCGCATGCTACGGCGATCGGCCCCGTCGACCCGCATCGGGCGCCCGCCGTTTCGGACCGCCACGGCGTCCCCTTAGCATCGCTCCATGCTCATCGGCCCGGCACGCAGCCCTTTTCGACCGTGGGCTGCCGCATGCAGGCGGGTGATGCCCGCCGCGTGCGCATCGGTGCTGGGGGTGGCGGCCGCCGTGACGAGCGCCGCAGCGGCGACGGTCGCCCCGTCGGCGGCGCCGGCCTCTGCCGCCGCCGTCTCGCCCGCAGCGCAGGGCCGGTGGGTCCACGCGTACGCCGCCTTCGGCGAGCCGAAGTACCCGCGCGGCTTCACCCACTTCGAGTACCTCAACCCCGACGCCCCGAAGGGCGGGACGATGTACCTGCCGAACCCGGACCGCCGCACCTCCTTCGACAAGCTCAACTACTACACGGTGAAGGGCAACGCCCCCGCCGGCGTGGGGCTCTTCATGATGGAGACGCTCGCCTTCCTCGGCGCCGACGAGCTGCAGACGATGTACGGCCTGCTGGCCGAGGAGATGCTGGTCGCTCCCGACAAGAGCGCGATCACGTTTCGCCTCAACCCGAAGGCGCGCTTCTCGAACGGCGACCCGGTCACGACCGAGGACGTGAAGTTCAGCTACGAGACGCTCACGAGCAGCTACGTCTCGCCCAGCTACCAGACCGACTACGCCGGCGTCGAGCGTGCCGTCGTCGTCGACGCGCGGACGATTCGCTTCGAGCTCAAGGACAAGACCAGCGACCAGATCTTCAAGCTCGGCCGGCTGCCGGTGTTCTCGCACAAGTACGGCATGAAGCCGGACGGCAGCCACCCGCCGTTCGACCAGGTCGTCAACGAGATGCCGATCGGCAGCGGCGCGTACACGATCGCGCGGATGGATTCCGGCCGGCGCATCGAGTTCCAGCGCAACCCCGACTACTGGGCGCGCGATCTGCCCGTGCGGCGCGGCATGTACAACTTCGACCGCATCGTCTACCGCTACTACCAGGACGAAGACATCGCCGTCGAGGCGTTCAAGGCCGGCGAGTACGAGATCGTCCGCGTCTACTCGGCGGCGATCTGGACGCGCCAGCTGCGCGGGCCGAAGTTCGACGACGGCCGCATCGTCAAGCGCGCCATCCACGTCGGCACCGGCCAGGGCCTGCAGGCGTACGAGCTCAACGTGCGCCGGCCGATCTTCCAGGACATCCGCGTCCGCCAGGCGCTCGTGCTCACCTACGACTGGGAGACCAACAACCGGTACCGCGACTTCGGCCTGAAGCGCGCCAGCAGCGTCTTCAACAACTCGGAGTTCGCAGCCCAGGGCCTGCCGTCGCCCGGCGAGCTGAAGCTGCTCGAGCCGTTTCGCGACCAGATCCCGAAGGAGGTCTTCGGCCCGCCATACGTCGCGCCGCGCACCGACGGCGACCCGCATGCGCTGCGCCGGAACCTGCTGCAGGCACGCGCGCTGCTCAACGCCGCCGGCTGGAAGCTCGACCCGGCCGGCGTGCTGCGCAACGAGAAGGGCGAGCCCCTGGTCGTCGAGCTGCTCGCGCCCTCGAGCCAGGACACCGACCGGCGCATGCTGCCCTGGGGCCGCAACGGCGCCAAGCTCGGCATGGCGATCCGCGCCCGCCGGGTCGACTTCGCGCTCTTCAGCCGCCGCCTCGAGGAGTTCGACTTCGACATGGCGACGATCGTCGAGCCCGCCTTCCAGCTTCCGGTCGCGGCGGACTACGTCTCGCTGTACGGCAGCAAGGCTGCCGACGAGAAGGGCAGCAACAACCTGCGCGGCGTGAAGAGCCCGGCCGCCGACCACATCCTCGCGGCGATGTCCAACGCGACCACGCTGGAAGAGTTCCGCGACGCCTGCCGCGCGCTCGACCGCCTCGTCATGTGGAGCTACTGGCAGGTGCCCGAGCTGTACTCCGACGACGAGCGCATGGCCTACTGGACGAGGTTCGGCATTCCGGCGGTGCAGCCGCTGCACTTCACCACCGACCTGCCGCCCGACACCGACAGCCGCCTCCCCTGGCCGATCACCTCGTGGTGGGCCAAGGACCTCGAGAAGCGCTGACGCCGACGACCATGCTGGCCTACATCCTCAAGCGCATCGCGCTCATGCTGCCCACCTTGCTGGGCGTGCTGACGGTCGCGTTCATCGTCATCCAGTTCGTTCCCGGCGGGCCGGTCGAGCAGCTCATGGCGCAGTCGCGCGTGGGCGCCGGCGGCGCGTACAAGGCGCGCGGCGACGTCGACGCCAAGCAGATCGCGGCGCTCAAGAAGCTCTACGGCTTCGACAAGCCGGCGCCCGTGCGCTACGTCGAGATGCTGAAGAGCTTCGCCACCTTCGACCTCGGCACCAGCTTCATGCAGAGCAAGCCCGTCTGGACGCTGATCAAGGAAAAGCTGCCGGTCTCGATCAGCCTGGGCCTGTGGACCTTCCTGATCTCGTACCTGATCTCGATCCCGCTCGGCATCGCCAAGGCGGTGCGCGAGGGCTCGCGCTTCGACGCGGCCTCGACCTTCGTGGTGATGTTCGGCTTCGCCATCCCGGGCTTCGTCCTCGGCGTGTTCCTGATCGTGCTGTTCGCCGGCGGCACGTTCTGGGAGGTGTTCCCGCTGCGCGGCCTCACCTCCGACAACTGGCACGAGCTGCCCTGGGGCGCGCGCATCCGCGACTACTTCTGGCACCTCGCGCTGCCGCTCACCTGCCTCGGCATCGGCGCCTTCGCGCAGCTGACGATGCTGACGAAGAACACGTTCGTCGAGGAGATGCGCAAGCAGTACGTCCTGGTCGCACGCGCCAAGGGACTGTCGCAGCCGCGCGTGCTCTGGAAGCACATCCTGCGCAACGCCCTCGTGCCGCTGGTGACGGGCTTTCCGGCCGCCTTCATCGGCGCGTTCTTCGCCGGCGCGCTGCTGATCGAGACGCTGTTCTCGCTCGACGGCCTGGGCCTCCTCAGCTACGAGGCGATCGTCCGGCGCGACTACCCGGTCGTGCTGGGGTCGCTCTACCTCTTCACGCTGATCGGCCTCGTCGTCAAGCTGATCGCCGACGTGCTCTACGTCGTCGTCGATCCGCGCGTGCAGTTCCAGTCGGTCGCCCGATGAGCACGATCGCCGCGTCGCCCGCCCATGCGTCGCCGAACCGGCGGATGTGGAACCGCTTCCAGCGCAACCGCCTCGGCGTGTGGTCGCTGCGCATCTTCGTCTTCATGCTCGTCGTGAGCGCGTTCGCCGAGGTGCTGAGCAACGACAAGCCGCTGGTCGCACGGTTCCAGGGCGAGCTGTTCTTCCCGATCGTCCACAACGAGCCCGAGGTCCGCTTCGGCGGCGACTTCCACACGCCCACCGACTGGAGCGACCCGTTCATCGCCGAGCAGTTCGCCAAGCCGGGCAACTGGATGCTGCGCGCGCCCAACCGTCATTCGGCGAGCTCGACCGAGTACTTCTCGAAGCCGCCCAACCCGAGCGCGCCGGACGCCAACCACTGGCTCGGCACCGACCAGGTGGGGCGCGACGTCGTGGCGCGGCTCCTCTACGGCTTTCGCGTCAGCATCCTGTTCGCGTTCGCCCTCACCGCCATCGGCGTCGCGATCGGCCTGGCCGCCGGGGCGGCGCAAGGCTACTTCGCCGGCCGCATCGACCTGACGGCGCAGCGCCTGATCGAGATCTGGGCGTCGATCCCGGAGCTCTACCTGCTGATCATCTTCGCCTCGATCTTCGAGCCGTCGATCGGCCTGCTCCTGATCCTGCTCTCGCTGTTCGGCTGGGTCGGCCTGTCGGACTACACGCGCGCCGAGTTCCTGCGCAACCGCTCGCTCGAGTTCGTCAAGGCGGCGCGCGCGATGGGCCTGACCAACCTGCAGATCATCTGGCGCCACGTGCTGCCCAACTCGCTGACGCCGGCGATCACGTTCCTGCCCTTCCGGATGGGCGGCGCGATCCTCAGCCTCGTCGCGCTCGATTTCCTCGGCCTCGGCGTGCCGCCCGACGTGGCGTCGCTCGGCGAGCTCGTCAAGCAGGGCAAGAGCAACCTCGACGCGTGGTGGATCATCTTTCCGACCTTCGCCCTGCTCGTCCTGACGATGCTGCTGCTGACCTTCATCGGCGACGCGCTGCGCGACGCCCTCGACACGCGCAAGTCATGAGCGCGCCGCCGCTCCTCGAGGTCGACCGGCTGAGCGTGCGCTTCGGCGCGAGCACCGTAGTCGACGCCGTGTCGTTCGCGATCGCCGCCGGCGAGAAGTTCGCGCTGGTCGGCGAATCGGGATCGGGCAAGTCGATCACCGCCCTCTCGGTGCTTCGGCTGGTCGACGGGGCCGACACGAGCGGCGCCATCCGGTTCGCCGGCAAGGACCTGTGCCAGGCCTCGGAGCGGGAGATGCGCGGCATCCGCGGCACCGAGATCGCGATGATCTTCCAGGAGCCGATGACGGCGCTCAACCCGCTGTTCACGGTCGGCAACCAGATCGGCGAGGTGCTCGAGACGCATCTCGGCCTCCACAAGAACGAGGCCCGCGCCCGGGCGATCGAGCTGCTGCGACGCACCGGCATCCCCGAGCCCGAGCGGCGCGTCGACAACTTCCCGCACCAGCTCTCGGGCGGCCAGCGCCAGCGGGCGATGATCGCGATGGCATTGGCGTGCGAGCCGAAGCTCCTGATCTGCGACGAGCCGACGACGGCCCTCGACGTGACCGTGCAGGCGCAGATCCTCGCCCTGCTCGACCAGCTCCAGGCCGAGATGGGGATGGCGCTGCTGTTCATCACGCACGACCTCAACCTGGTGCGCCGCTTCACGCATCGCGTCGGCGTGATGGAGCGCGGCAAGCTCGTCGAAGTCGGCGCCACCGAGCCGGTGTTCGCGAAACCTCAGCACGCGTACACGAAGAAGCTCCTCGCGAGCCGGCCGCAGCGCGAGGTGCGGCCGCTCGCCGACGACGCACCGATCCTGCTCTCGGCCCGGGACGTCGGCGTGACCTTCTCGATCGCGCGCGGCTGGTTCGACAAGCGCAGCTTCGCCGCCGTGCGCGACGCGACGCTGCGCCTCAGGCGCGGCGAGACGCTGGGCATCGTCGGCGAGTCCGGCTCGGGCAAGACGACGCTCGGCATGGCGCTGCTGGCGCTGCAGCCGATCTCCGCCGGCTCGATCGAGCTCGACGGCGAGCGCATCGACAACGCCGCGCGCGGTCCGCTGCGGGCGATGCGCAGGCGCGTGCAGGTCGTCTTCCAGGACCCGTTCGCTTCGCTCAGCCCGCGCATGACGGTCGGGCAGATCGTCGGCGAAGGGCTGGCGCTGCATCGAGCCGACCTGGCGAAGGCCGAACGCGACCGGATGATGGTCGAGATGCTCGACGAGGTCGGGCTGAGCGAGGCGCAGGGCGTCGGCGACGTCCTGGGCCGCTATCCGCACGAGTTCTCGGGCGGCCAGCGCCAGCGCATCGCGATCGCCCGCGCGGTCGTGCTGCGGCCCGAGATCCTCGTGCTCGACGAGCCGACCTCGGCGCTCGACGTCTCGGTGCAGCAGCAGGTGCTCGCGCTCCTCGCGCGCCTGCAACGCCACTACGGCATGAGCTACGTCTTCATCAGCCACGACCTCGCCGTCATGCGCGCGATGGCGCACCGCGTGATGGTGATGAAGGACGGCGCGATCGTCGAGGAAGGCGAGACCGGGGCGCTGTTCGACGCGCCGCGCGAGAGCTACACCCAGGCGCTGCTCGCGGCGGCTCACCTGGCCTGACGGTGCTCGCCGCGCGAGCCGCGGCCGTCAGCGGCGAACGCGGC
>DATIDZ010000241.1:0-7208 GCA_035456045.1 Caldimonas sp. | reverse complement strand
GGCCCCAGCGCTCGCCGGTGGCGCGCTCGATCGGCGCCAGCACCCAGCTGTCGACGATGTACCAGAGGACGCCGAGCACGACCATGCCGAGCAGGATCTCGACGACCGATCCGGCGCGGCGGGCGTCGAACATCAGGAAGCCGATGCCGCTGGTGCCGACGATGATCTCGGCGGCGATGAGCGCACGCCAGCCGAAACCGAGGCCGTTGCGCAGCCCGGTCATGATGTTGGGCAACGCGCCCGGCAGCACCACCTCCCACAGCACGCGCGCCTTCGACGCGCCGAGCGAGAGCGCGGCGCGGTGCAGCTCGAGCGGCACCGATCGCACGCCGAGCACAGTGTTGAGCACCACCGGGAACAGCACCGTGTAGACGATGACGAAGATCATCGTCGTCAGGCCGAAGCCGAACCAGATGAGCAGGATCGGCAGCCAGGCGATGTCGCCGATCGCCTGGAAGAACAGCAGCACCGGCCAGAGCACCCGGTAGGCGCGGTCGCTGAGACCGACCAGCAGCCCGAGCGGAATGCCGATCGCCAGGCCGACCGCCGTGCCGGCGGCGAGCCGCACGACGCTGTCCTCGAGGTACGCGGGCAGGATGCCGTTGGCCATCAGCGTGGCGAACTTCTCGATGACCTCGATCGGTCCCGGCAGGAACACGCGCGGGAAGACGCCCGACTGGACGACCGCGGCCCAGAGCGCGATCACCGGAACGAACGGCACGAGCGACGCGAGCGCCGGCTGGCGCGCCGACCAGCGCACGTACGCGCCCCACGCGCGCAGCCACGGCGACACGGCCGCGGCGTTCATGCCGGCCTCACCATGCCCCAGCGCTCGATCGTCGCGCGCTCGAGCGGCGCGAGGAGCAGGCGGTCGATCAGCAGCCAGAGCAGGCCGATGACGATCATGCCGAGGACGATCACCTCGGTGCGGTAGAAATCGCGCGCGACGAAGAGCATGTAGCCGAGGCCCACGTTCGTCGCGATCATCTCGGCGGCGATCAGGCCGCGCCACGCGAAGCCGAGGCCCGTGCGGACGCCGGTGACGATGTTCGGCAGCGCCCCGGGCACGAGGACCTGGGTGAGCAGCTGCCACCTGCCGGCGCCGAGCGACGCGGCGGCGTGGCGCAGCGGCATCGCGATGCTGGTCACGCCGAGGAGCGTGTTGTAGGCGACGACGAAGAAGACGGCGTTGAAGATCACGAACGTGATCGCACCGAAGCCGTAGCCGAACCAGAGCGTCGCGATCGGGATCCAGGCGATGCCGGCGAGCACCGAGAAGAAGCGCAGCAGCGGCGTGAAGAAGGTCGAGACCGCGCGGTTGGTTCCCATCGCGATGCCGAGCGGGACGGCGAGCGCGATGCCGATCAGCGTGCCGAGGGCGATCCGGCCGAGGCTGGCGCCGATGTGGCGGATCAGGCTGCCGTCGAGCGTGGCTTCCACGCCGGCCTTCAGGACCGGCTCGATCGCCGGGAAGACGCGCGGGCTGACGTCGAAGGCGCGAACCGCCGCTTCCCAGATCACCAGCAACGCCAGCAACGGCACCACGAACCCTGCAGCTGCCGCGACGCGACCCCGTCTCCTCATCGGCGCCATCGTATACGGACGCGCTCGAGACCCGGCCGGGGGCGGAGCACGGCGACGAGGTGCTAAGGTTGCCCGTACGAGAGGACCTTGCCATGACCGACGACCGCCAACTGGATCAATTGCTGACGGCGCTCCGGCGCGAGATGAGCGCCCTCGACGTCGGCGACCAGGAGACGCGGCAGCGGCTCGACCGGCTCATCGTCGACATCGAGACGCGCGTCAAGGACCCGAGCCCGGCCGCCGCCGATGCCGGGCTGGCTGGACAGCTGAAGGCGTCGATCCTTAAGTTCGAGGCGTCGCATCCGCGCCTCGCCGGCGTCGTCAACGACGTCGTCGACAAGCTGAGCGCGATGGGGATCTGACGCCGATGGAGCGCTTGAGGATCATCTGCCCCAACGGACACCTGGGCTTCGCGCCGTTGCGCACCGAAAGCTTCCGGCTCGGCGTCGCCGCCGCGCCGGACTACATCGCCGCCGACTCGGGCAGTGACGACGTCGGCCCCGTGCCGCTCGGCTCCGACACGTCGACGAGCCCGCTCGCCTGGCAGCGCCACGACCTCGAGCAGATGCTGCTCGCGTCGCGCCAGCTCGGCGTGCCGATGATCATCGGCTCGGCCGGCGACACCGGGTCGAACAGCCGCGTCGACCTCTACGTCGGCATCGTCAAGGAGCTCGCCGCGCAGCACGGCCTCGCCAGGTTCCGGCTCGGCTGGTTCTATTCGGAAGTCGACAAGGCCTACCTGCGGCGCAGGATGAAGGAAGGCGAGACGGTGCAAGGGCTCGACGGCTACGCCGACCTCACCGAGGCCGAGCTCGACGCGACCGACCGGATCGTCGCCATGGCGGGCGTGCATCCGTACGTCGAGCTGCTGCGCCGAGGCGCCGACGTCATCATCGGCGGCCGCAGCTCCGATGCGGCGCTGTTCGCCGCCGCGGCGCTGCGCCATGGCTTTCCCGCCGACACGGCCTACTACCTCGGCAAGGTGCTGGAGTGCGCCTCGTTCTGCGCCGAGCCCTACGGCGGCAAGGAAACGGTGCTCGGCGTGGTGTCGCACGACGACGTCCGGGTCACGGCGATGCTGCCCGCGCAGCGCTGCACGGTCGCCTCGGTGGCCGGCCACGCGATGTACGAGCGCTCCAATCCCTACGAGGAGCTCTTCGCCGGGGGCAAGCTCGACATGACCGAGTGCCGCTACGAGCAGGTCGACGAGCGCACGACGCGCGTCACCGGGTCGCGCTTCGTTCCGTCCGAGCGCATCCGCGTCAAGCTCGAGGGCTCGGGCAAGGTCGGCGAGCGCTTCGTCGGCATGTGCGGCATCCGCGACCCGTACACGATCGCCCACGTCGACGAGGTGATCGACTGGGCCAGGACGCAGGTGCGCGCGCGCTTCGGCGACAGCGGCTACGAGCTGCACTACAAGGTCTACGGCCGCGACGGCGTCATGGGCGATCTCGAGCCGCTGCGCGACCGGCCGGGCCACGAGCTGTTCATCCTCGTCCAGGGCGTCGCGCCGACGCGCGAGATGGCCGAGGAGCTCACCCTCACCGGCGTGCGCCAGATGTTCTACGCGCGCCTTCCCGACGTGAAGGGCACCGCGGGCTCGGTGTCGTTCCCGCTCGACGAGGTGCTGCCCGCGAGCGCCGCGTACCGCTGGACGCTGAACCACACGCTCGCCGTCGACGACGGGCTCGAGCTCTTCCCGCTTCACACCGTCGAGGTCGGGGCATGACGGACGCAGCGGCCACGAGCACGCGGACGCTGAGCGAGCTCGCGAAGACGATCCGGAGCAAGAACGCCGGCGTCAACAAGATCACCTTCGACGTGATCTTTCGCGACCGCGACAACTACGAGCGCGTCAAGCGGTCGCGCGTGCTGACGCGCGAAAGCGTCGCGGCGCTGTACCGGATCCCGCTCGAGCGGATTTCCGACTTCGTCGAATACGACCCGGCCTTCGCCATCAAGTTCACCATCTACCGGCTGAGCCCGAGCGGCTCGGCCGGCGACGGCGACATCTTCGGCGCACAGCAGTACGCGCCGCTGCTCGACCTGGCGGTGCCGGCCTGAGGTCGGCGCGGGCTGCACGTCGAATCACAAGGAGATCTCATGCGGGGATTGATCGCGCGACTCGGCCTCTGCGTCGCGGTGCTGCTCGGCGTGCCCGCCGCCGCGACGGCGCAGACGGCACAGGCGCCACTGCCCAGGACGGTCAAGATCGTCGTGCCCTTCTCGCCCGGCGCGAGCAACGACGCCGTCGCGCGCGCGATCGCCGTGCCGCTCGCGCAGCGGCTGAACGCGACGGTGATCGTCGAGAACAAGGCCGGAGCGGCCGGCGTGATCGGCGCCGACGCCGTCGCGAAGTCGCCGCACGACGGCTCCGTGCTGCTGCTGACGTCGTCGACCTTCCTCACCGCGGCGGCCACGCAGCCGCGCCTGCCGTACGACCCGATCGCGGCCTTCGCGCCGGTCGCGATGGTGGGCGAAGGCCCGCTCCTGCTCGCGGTGTCGGCGTCGACACCGTTCAAGTCGACCGAGGACCTGCTCGCCGCGGCGCGCGCCAAGCCCGACGCGCTCACCTACGGCACGGCGGGCGTGGGGTCGATCGGCCACCTCGCGACCGTCCTGCTGGGCGACGCCGCCAAGGTCAAGCTGACCCACGTTCCGTACAAAGGCGCCGCCAATGCCGCGCAGGACATGGGCGGCGGGCAGATCGACGTGATGGTCTCGAACTACAGCACGCTCGCGCCGCTGATGCAGAAGGACGGCGGACGCGTGCGTGCGCTCGCCGTGACCTCGAAGCAGCCGCACCCGTCGTTCGCCGGGCTGCCCCCGCTCGCGTCGTCGGTGCCCGGCTACGAGATGGACATCTGGATCGGCGTCTTCGCGCCCGCCGGCACGCCGCCCGCGATCGTCGAGCGGCTCAACCGCGAGATCAACGCGATCTCGGCGTCGGCGGAGCTCGCGGTGGTGCTCGGGCCGGACGGGACGCTGCCTCAATCGATGAGCCCTGCGGCGTTCGCCGCGCGCGTGAAGGACGAGCTCGCGAAGTGGAAGCAGCTCGCGGCGGCCCACAAGATCGTCGCCGAATAGCGCTCGGCCCCGGCAAGGCGCGGTCCCCCCTTCGGAGGGCATCGCGTGCGGCCCGGGCGATGCCGTGCTGGCCTAGACTGCGCGGCGTCCGCCACGCTCGAGCGCAGACATGATCAAAGGGTGCCGACATCTCTTGGCCTGTTCGCTCGCAGCGCTGGCGTTCGTCGCCGCCGCCGAACCGCCGGTCCCGGCGCTCGGCCACCGCGTCACCGATCTGACCGCGACGCTCGACTCGCGCGAGCAGCACGCGCTCGCGACCGAACTCGAGCGGATCGAAACGACGACGGGCGCGCGCGTGCTGGTGCTGATCATCGACTCGCTCGACGGCGAGGCCATCAGCGCCTACGCCACGCGCGTGTTCGATGCCTGGAAGCCCGGCCGTGCCGGGATCGACGACGGCGTGCTCATCGTCCTCGCCAAGAACGAGCGACGGGTGCGGATCGAAGTCGGCCGGGGCCTCGAAGGAGCGATTCCCGACATCTTGAGCCACCGGATCGCCGCCGACTTCATGGCACCCGCCTTCGGCCGAGGCGAGTTTGCGAAGGGCTTCACCGAAGGCAGCCGAGAGATCGGCCGGCTCATCGCGATCGAGCGGCGATCGCCCACGACGGATCGGGAGCGCTCGGTCGACGCCGTCGCGGCACGCCCCGCGCGCTCCGGGGGCGAGCCGTGGTATTTCTTTGCGGTGCTGTCGGCTCTGATCCTGCTCGCGGCCGGGCTGGCGATGCGGCGCCGGCGCGGCGACGCACTGCCGCCGATCTTCACGGCCCGCCCGCTCACCGAGAAGGAAATTCGATTCCTCCAAGGCCTCTCGATCCCGCAGCGCGCTGCCGATACCACGAAGGCGAATCGCGGCTTCATCCCGACAAACGCGACGGCTTCCCGCAGCGACGGCGGCGGCTACGCGAGCGGCGATTCGGGCAGTGCGAGCGCCAGCGCGAACACCTACGACGCCAGCTCGAGCGCAGGCACCTCGGCGGGCGGCGGGTCCGAGACGTCCTACTGATGCGGTCCCCGCTTCACTCGTGGCCGATCACCGGATGCGGCACGTACGGCGCCTCGAGCTCGGCGATGTCCTCCGGCGCCAGCGCGAGCGAGAGCGCGGCCACCGCGTCGTCGAGCTGCTCGAGCTGCGTCGCGCCGATGATCGGCGCCGTCACTTCGCTCTTGCCGAGGACCCAGGCAAGCGCGACCTGCGCGCGCGGCCGTCCGAGGCGGGTCGAGACCGCCGCGAGCGCCTCGGCGACCTTGCGATCCGCATCGGCGGTCAGCGCGTAGAGCGTGCGGCCGAAGCCGTCGTTTTCGGAGCGCACACTCGCGGCGTCCCAGTCGCGCGTGAGGCGGCCGCGGGCGAGCGGGCTCCAGGGGATCACGCCGATGCCCTCGTCCCTGCAGAGCGGCAGCATCTCGCGCTCCTCCTCGCGGTAGAGCAGGTTGACGTAGTTCTGCATCGTCTCGAAGCGGGCCCAGCCGTGCCGTTCCGACACGCGCAGCGCCTTGGCAAACTGCCAGGCGAACATCGACGACGCGCCGATGTGCAGCGCCTTGCCGGCGCGGACGACGTCGTTCAGCGCCTCGAGCGTCTCCTCGATCGGCACGCCGTAGTCCCAGCGATGGATCTGGTACAGGTCGACGAAGTCGGTGCCGAGGCGCTTCAGGCTGGCGTCGATCTCCGCGAAGATGGCCTTCTTCGACAGGCCCATGCCGTTCGGCCCCTTGTGCATCCGCTGGTTCACCTTGGTCGCGATCACGACCTCGCCGCGCCGCGCGTAGTCGAGCAGCGCGCGGCCGACGATCTCCTCGCTCGATCCGGCTGAGTAGACGTTGGCGGTGTCGAAGAAGTTGATGCCGAGGTCGAGCGCCTTCTTCAGGAACGGCCGGCTCGCGGCCTCGCCCAGGGTCCAGACGTGCGCGCCGCGGTCGGGCTCGCCGTAGCTCATGCAGCCGAGGCAGAGGCGCGAGACGTCGAGGCCGGTGCGGCCGAGCTTGGTGTAGTCCATGGCGCAGTCTAGGGCGAAGCCTTTCCCGCACGCACGCACGGGCGCCGGGCGGCCGTGCCAAGATCGCGGCCGACGCATCACCGACGGGTCCACCGATGTTCCGACGTCCCCTCCTCGCCCTGGCGCTCGCCTCGATCGCCGGCCTCGTCGCCGGCCCCGCCTGCGCCCAGGACTGGCCGCAGCCCGGCAAGACGATCCAGCTCATCGTTCCCGCGCCGGGCGGCAGCGGCACCGGCGACACGATCGCGCGCGTGCTCGCCGAGGAGCTGCAGTCGCGCCTGAAGGCGACCTTCGTCGTCGACAACAAGGCCGGCGCCAACGGCAACATCGGCGCCAGCGCAGCGGCGACGACGCCGGGCGACGGCTACCACTTCCTGTTCAGCTGGGCGGGGACGCTGGCGGTCAACAAGTCGCTGTACAAGAACCTGTCGTTCGACGCGCAGAAGGACTTCGTCCCGATCCTGCTCGTCGCCGACGTGCCCAACATCCTCGTCGTGAACAACGACATCCCGGCGAAGGACCTCACCGAGTTCGAGC
>DATIDZ010000240.1:0-3012 GCA_035456045.1 Caldimonas sp. | reverse complement strand
CTCGATGCCCGGGCTGCCGAGCAGCAGGCTGGCGCCGCCGCGGCGCAGGTCCAGGCGGCGCGCGCCGCGCAGGAGGCGGCCACGCGCGAGCTCGAGCGCCAACGCCAGCTGCTCCAAAAGAGCTACATCAGCCAGGCTGCGCTCGATCGGGCCGAGGCGCAGTTCAAGGCCGCGCAGGCCGGGGCTGCGGCTCAGCTCGCTTCGGCGGGAGCGGCTCGCACGCAGTCGGACTTCTATTCGATCAAGGCGCCGTACGACGGCATCGTCGCCGACGTGGCGGTGGTGCTCGGCGACATGGCCATGCCCGGCCGGCCGCTGCTGACGCTGTACGACCCGGCGGCGCTGCGCGTCACCGCGGCGCTGCCGCAGAGCGCCGCAGCGCGCATCGGCAGCGGCGGCGCGCTTCAGGCCGAAGTGCCCGGCGCGGCTGCCGGCCTTGTGGCACCCGTCCGCTGGAATCTGCTCCCCGCCGCCAACCCCGCGACCCACACGCTCGAGCTGCGTCTCGACTTGCCGGCCGGCGTCGCGGCGGTTCCGGGCATGTTCGCCCGGGCATGGGTCCCCGGCGGTGCCGCCGCATCGCCACGCTTCTCGGTTCCGGCGCGGGCCGTCGTCAGGCGCGCCGAGCTGACCGGGGTCTACGTCCTCGGCGCAGATGGCGTGCCGCTGCTGCGCCAAGTGCGCCTCGGACGCGCGAGCGGCGATCAGGTCGAGGTGCTGACCGGAGTGGCGGCTAACGAGCGGGTCGTCCTCGATCCGCAAGCCGCGGCGCGCATACGCTCGCGGAGCGCGCCATGAACGAGGCTCGACTCGGCATCTCGGGCCGGATCGCCGGGTACTTCCAGAGCGCGCAGATCACGCCGCTGCTGGCGCTGGTGGCGCTCTTGCTCGGTGCGTTCGCCGTGCTCGTCACCCCGCGCGAGGAGGAGCCGCAGATCAACGTGACGATGGCCAACGTCATCGTCCCGTTTCCGGGCGCATCGGTGCGCGATGTCGAGCAGATGGTCGCGACCCCGGCCGAACAGGTCCTGTCGCAGATCGGCGGCATCGAACACGTCACGAGCGTCTCGCGTCCCGGCCTCGCCGTGCTGACCGTGCAGTTCAAGGTGGGCGTGTCGCGCACCGAGGCGCTCGTTCGCCTCTACGACACGGTCAACAGCAACGCCGACTGGCTTCCTCGCGGGCTCGGGGTCGGCGTGCCGATCGTCAAGCCCAAGGGTATCGCCGACGTCCCGGTGGTCACCCTGACGCTCTACGCACGCGACCCGGGAGTCGGCGCATTCGATCTGGAGCGCGTGGCGCATTCGCTCGAGGCCGATCTCAAGCGCGTGCCGGGCACCCGAGAGGTCACCACGATCGGCGGGCCGGGTCGCGCAGTCCGCATCGAGATCGACCCGGGACGCATGACGGGCGCGGGGGTGACCGTCGCCGAGCTGCGCCAGGCCCTGCTCTCGGCCAACCTCGGCGCGCCGATCGGCGATCTCCTCTCCGGCGATCGCGCGCTGGCGCTCGAGGCGGGTCCGTACTTGCGCGACGCGCGCGACGTCGGCGAGCTCGTCGTCGCCGTGAGCGCCGGCAAGCCGGTCTTCCTCCAGGATGTCGCGACCGTCGTCGACGGCCCATTGCCGCCCGAGCGCTACGTCTGGCACGGCATCGCGGGCAGCGACGGCGGCGAGTTCCCGGCGGTCACTCTCGCCGTCACGAAGAAGGAGGGCGAGAACGCGATCAGCGTCGCCGACGGCGTGATGGCGCGAGTCGCGATGCTGCGCAATACGCTCATCCCGCATGGCATCGAGGTCGCCGAAACGCGCAACTACGGCGCGACCGCGAACGACAAGGCCACCAAGCTGATCGAGAAGCTCCTGTTTGCCACCGCTTCCGTGGTCGCACTCGTGTTCCTGGCGCTTGGCCGGCGCGAGGCGGCGATCGTCGGCAGCGCCGTGATCCTCACTCTGACGGTCACGCTGTTCGCCTCGTGGGCCTGGGGGTTCACGCTCAACCGCGTGTCGCTGTTCGCGCTCATCTTCTCGATCGGCATCCTGGTCGACGACGCGATCGTCGTCGTCGAGAACATCCACCGGCACCAGGCGCTCCACCCGGAAAAAGCGCTGGGCGAGCTGATTCCGGGCGCGGTCGACGAGGTCGGCGGGCCGACCATCCTCGCGACGCTGACGGTGATCGCAGCCCTGCTGCCGATGGCGTTCGTCTCCGGGCTGATGGGGCCGTACATGAGCCCGATCCCGATCAACGCGAGCATGGGCATGCTGCTGTCGCTTGCGATCGCGTTCGTCGTCACCCCCTGGCTGGCCCGTCTCTGGCTGAAGTCGAGCACGACGCCGCATGGCGCCATGCACAAAGGGCTCGCCGCGCGCGTCGGTCCGTTCTTCGATCGCCTGTTCCGCCCATTGCTCGATGCGCGCCGCGGCGCGCGCCACCGCCGCCTGCTCGCGGCTGCGGTCGCGGCGCTGATCGCGATCTCGCTGGCCCTGCCGATGCTCGGCCTGGTCGTGCTGAAGATGCTGCCGTTCGACAACAAGTCGGAGTTCCAGGTCGTCGTCGACATGCCGGCGGGAACACCGGTCGAGCGCACGGCCGCCGTCCTGCACGAGCTCGGCGCCTACCTGATCCGCCAGCCCGAAGTGACCGACTACCAGGCCTATGCGGGCCCCGCCGCGCCGATCAACTTCAACGGGCTGGTGCGCCAGTACTACCTGCGCGCCGGCGGCGAAGTCGGCGACCTTCAGGTCAATCTGGTCGACAAGCATCTTCGCCGCGAGCAGAGCCATGCCATCGCGACTCGCCTGCGGCCAGAGCTGCAAGCCATCGGCCGCCATCACGGCGCCAACGTCAAGGTGGTCGAAGTTCCTCCCGGGCCGCCGGTGCTCTCCCCGCTGGTCGCCGAGATCTACGGACCCGAGGCCGACGGCCGGCGCGAGGTGGCGCACGCGGTGCGGCGCGTGTTCGAGCAGACGCCGGGCGTCGTCGACGTCGACGATTCCGGCATCGCCGACG
>DATIDZ010000239.1:0-8009 GCA_035456045.1 Caldimonas sp. | reverse complement strand
TGCAGCCGGCGGGCGGCGCTGTCGGGTCGGGCAGCTCCCCGGCGAGCGCTGGAACGAGCGAGCGCCGCGACGGATCGGTCCGCGGGATCGCGGCCAGCAGCGCTCGCGTGTAGGGGTGCGCCGGCTGCTCGAACAGCGCCTCGGTGGCCGCGCTCTCGACGACCTGGCCGAGGTACATCACCGCGATTCGATCGCTGATGTGGCGCACCACGTTCAGGTCGTGCGAGATGAAGACGAAGGCGATCTTCAGTCGCTCGCGCAGCGCCTCGAGCAGGTTGATGATCTGCGCCTGGATCGACGCGTCGAGCGCGGAGACGGGCTCGTCGGCGATCAGCACCTGCGGGCCGACCGCGAGCGCGCGCGCGATGCTGATGCGCTGGCGCTGGCCGCCGCTCAGCGCGTGCGGCAGGTGGTGCTTGAGGCGCGGCGCGAGGCCGACCGTCAGCAGCAGCTTGTCGACGCGCTCGGCGCGCTCGCCGCGAGTCGCTGCCAGCCCGTGCACGTGGAGCACCTCGTCGAGCGTCTGCGCGAGGCTCATGCGCGGATTGAGCGACGCGTAAGGGTCCTGGAACACCATCTGGACGCGGCGCGCGCGCTGCAGCGGCGTGCTGCCCGCCGCCATCGGCTGGCCCTGCCAGCGGATGCTGCCCTCGTCGGGGCGGTCGAGGCCGCTCAGGCAGCGTGCGAGCGTGCTCTTGCCGCAGCCCGACTCGCCGACGATGCCGAGCGTCTCGCCGGGCGCGAGCTCGAGCGAGACGTCGCGCAGCGCCTGGAGAAAGCGGCGCGGCCGGCGCGTCAGCAGCGCGCTCGCGCCGCGCGCGACCTCGAAGCGCCTGCCGACGCTGTGCGCGCTGAGCAGCGGCGGCGCAGGCTGAGACCGTGCGTCGGCCCCCGATGCCGAGACGTCCGTGCTCATCCGATCTCTCCCGCGCGCAAGCACGCGCTGCGATGACCGGCCTCGACCTCGATCGCCGGCGGCACGACCTCGCGACAGGCGGCGATGGCGAAGGTGCAGCGCGGATGGAAGCGGCAGCCGGCGGGCGGATCGGCGAGGTTGGGCGGCTCGCCGTCGATGGGCCGCAGCGGGTCGCCGCGGCGCGTGTGCGCCGGCAGCGCCGCGAGCAGCGCGCGCGTGTACGGATGCGCGGGCCGGTTGACGACCTGCGCGGCCGTGCCCGACTCGACGATCCTGCCGGCGTACATCACGGCGACGCGGTCGCAGGTCTGCGCGATGACGCCGATGTCGTGGGTGACGAGCAGCACGCTCATGCCGAGGTCGCTGCGCAGCTTCAGGATGAGCTTCAGGATCTGGTCCTGCACGGTGACGTCGAGCGCGGTCGTCGGCTCGTCGGCGATCAGGAGCTTCGGCCGGCAGGCCAGCGCGATGGCGATCAGCACGCGCTGCCGCATGCCGCCGCTGAACGCGTGCGGATAGTCGAGATGGCGCCGCTCGGCGGCCGGGACGCCGACCGCGGCGAGCATCTCGATCGCCGCGGCGCGCGCCTCGTGCGCCGTCAGGCCATGGTGGCGCTGCAGCCCCTCGGCGATCTGGGTGCCGACGCGCATCGTCGGATTGAGCGACGTCATCGGGTCCTGGAAGATCATCGAGATCTCGCTGCCGCGCAGCGCGCTCCAGGCGCGCTCGTCGAGCGTGGCGAGATCGCGCCCTCCGAACCGCACGCTGCCGCCGATCTTGCTCGGCGGCGAGCCGCCGAACAGGCGAATGAGCGCCCGGCAGGTGACCGTCTTGCCGCATCCCGACTCGCCGACCAGCCCGAACACCTCGCCCGCGTCGATGCGAAAGCTGACGCCGTCGACGGCCGTGAGGTCGAGCCCCGGCGCCGTGAAGCGGACGCGGAGATCCTCGACCTCGAGCTGCGACGAGCCGAAGGCGGCGTTCATCCCTTCGGGCGGAGGAAGTCGTCGAGGCCTTCGCCGAGCACGGTGAAGGTGATGCCGACGTAGACGATCGCGAGCCCCGGAAAGACCGAGATCCACCATGCGTCCTGCAGGAAGGTGCGGCCCTCGGCGATCATCAGGCCCCACTCCGGGGTCGGCGGCTGGATGCCGAGGCCGAGGAAGCCGAGCGACGTGACGGCGAGGATGGTCAGCACGACGTCCGACATCATGAAGACGATCGACGGCGTGATCACGTTGGGCAGGATGTGGCGGAGCATCACGCGCGCATGCCCGTAGCCGAGCAGCCGCGCCGCCTGCGCGTACTCGGCGCGACGCGCGACGAGGACCTCGGCGCGGACGATGCGCGCGAACGAGATCCAGACCACCAGGGCGAAGGCGAGGTAGAGGTTGGCGATGCCGGGGCCGAGCGAGCCGACGATCGCGATCACGAGCACGTAGTGCGGGAACGCGAGCAGGACGTCGACGAGGCGCATCAGCGCGCGGTCGAACCAGCCGCCGTAGTAGCCCGAGGCGAGGCCGATCAGGCTGCCGATGAAGAACGGCAGGACGACGCAGACGGCGACGACCTTGAGGTCGACGAAGGTCGCCGCCAGCACGCGCGCCAGCACGTCGCGGCCGAGCTCGTCGGTTCCGAACGGGTGCGCCGGCCCCGGGCGCTGCAGCGCGGCGGCGAAGTCGATCTCGATCGGGTCGAAGCGCACGAACGAGGGGCCGAACGCGCCGGCGAGGAGCAGCGCCGCGAGCATCGCCAGGCCGACCTGCAGGTTGCGATTGCCGGCCAGGCGCTTCCACCGTGTCGCCCCGGGCGCGCTCATCAGGACAGCGTCAGGCGCGGATCGACCGCGACGTAGGCGACGTCGGCGAGCAGGTTGATCGCGACGACGAGCAGCGCGAAGGTCACGGTCAGGCCCTGCACGACCGGGTAGTCGCGCGCCGCGATCGAGGAGACGAGCAGGTGGCCGAGGCCCGGGATGCCGAAGACGGTCTCGACGACGACGGTGCCGCCGATCACCCAGCTCGTGTGCACGGCGAGGATGGAGATCGACGACATCAGCGAGTTGCGCAGCACGTGGCGCCAGAGCACGCTGCGCTCGGGCAGGCCCTTGGCGCGCGCGGTGTCGATGTAGTCGGCGCCGAGCACGCCGATGATCGAGCTGCGCAGCGCGCGGATCGTGAGCGCCGCGGTGCCGAGGCCGATCACCAGCGACGGCAGGACGAGGTGGTGCAGGTGGCCGAGGACGCCGTCGCCGTAGCCCGACACCGGAAAGATCGGCACCGCGATCGAGAGCAGCAGCACGAGCAGCAGGCCGAGCCAGAACGCCGGCATCGACATCGCGGCGATGAAGACGAGCTTGATCGCCTGGTCGGCCCAGCGCCCGCGCCGCACCGCCGAGAGCAGCGCGAGCGGCACCGTCAGCACGACCGCGATGAGCGTGCTCAGGCCGACCAGCGCCAGCGTCGGCCCGAGCCGGTCGAGCATCTCGGCGCCGACCGCGCGCCGCGAGGCGAGCGAGACGCCGAAGCTGCCGGTCGCGACGTCGCCGAGGAAGCCGAGGTATTGCTGGAGGAGCGGACGGTCGAGGCCGAGCTGGCGCGTGAGCGCGGCGATGTCCTCGGCGTTGCCGCGCGCGCCCAGCATCAGCGTCGCCGGATCGCCCGGCATGACGCGCAGGAGCAGGAACGCCACCGCCGTGATGCCGAGCAGCACCGGGACCAGCTGCAGCAGCCGGCCCCCCAGGAACCAGACGAACTTCAACGGCGCGCGGCCTCGGAGCGGAGCGTCAGCGGATGTCGACGTCGCGAAGGTCGTAGTTGGAGGTCCGCATCAGCGTGAAGCCGCTAACGTTCTTGCGGTTCGCGAAGGTCAGCGACTGCCGGTACAGGAAGATGAACGGCGCGCCCTCGTGCGCGCGCTGCTCGATCTCCTTGAACATCTTGCCGCGCTCCTCGCCTTCGAGGGTTCGCCGCTCGAGCGCGTAGAGCTCGTTGATGCGATCGTCCTTCCACTGCGTGTGATAGGCGTTGGCGCGCTCGGGGTTCACGACCAGGAAGCCGATCAGCTGGTCGGGATCGATCGTGTCGCTCGAGGCGCGGCTCAGCGACATCTCGAAGTTGCCGGCCTTGGTGGTGCCGAACTGCGAGCTCGACTCGATGTTCTGCAGCTCGACCTCGACGCCGACCCGCTTCAGCGACGATTGCAGCACCGCCGCGACCTGGCGCGCCGTGGCGTCGCCGCCGGCGACGAGCATGCTGGTCTTGAAGCCGTTGGGGTAGCCGGCCGCGGCGAGCAGCGCCTTGGCCTTCTCGACGTCGTACGGATACGGCTTGAGGTCGGTGTTGTGGTGCGCCATGAGCGGCAGCGGCGAGTTCGCGACCGAGCCATTGCCGCGCAGGATGTTCTGCACGATCGGCGCCTTGTCGACGGCGTAGTTGAGCGCCTGGCGCACGCGCACGTCGTCGAACGGCTTCTTCGTGGTGTTCAGCTGCACCAGGTCGGTCCGGAACGCGTTGACGACGCCGACCGCGACGTTGGGATCGCTCCTCAGCCCGTCGACCTGGTTGAACGGGATGCCGATGATCGCGTCGAGCTCGCCCGCCTTGAGCTTGAGGACGCGCGAGTTGTCTTCCGGAAGGATCTCGATGGTGACGCCGTCGAGGCGCGGCTTGCCGGCCTCCCAGTAGTGCGGGTTCTTGACCATCGTCTGCTTCTGGCCGCGCGCCCACTGCGTGAGGATGAACGGGCCCGAGCCGACCGGCTTGTCGAAGAAGGCCGGCCCCTGGCTCTCGACCAGCTTGGCGGGAAGGATCGATGCGCTGAACATCGCGAGGTTGTTCAGCATCGGCGTGAACGGCGTGTCGAGCCGCATCACGATCGTGCGCGCGTCGACGACGCGGTATTCTGTGATCGGGCGAAAGAACCGGCCCCACTGCGACTTCTCGCCCGCGGCGCGGCGCAGCGAGTACTCGACGTCCTGCGCCGTCACCGGCTCGCCGTTGGAGAACTTGGCGTTGGCGCGCAGCTTGAACTCGTACTCCTTGCCGTCGGCGCTGACGCGCCACGACTCGGCGACGCCGGGCTCGAGCCGGGTGCCGTCGCGGCTCGGCCGAACGAGCTGGTCGTAGAGCAGCAGCTGGGTCCAGATCGACGGGTTGTCGCTCGACGCGATCGGGTCCGTCGACAGCGCGTCGGCGGTCACGCCCAGGCGCAGGGTCGCCGCGACGGCGGGCTGCCCGCCGGCCAGCGCGAGAACGAACGCGACGACGGCGAATGCGAGAACGGTAGCTCGTCTGATCATGGGGACCTCGGCAGATGAAGGGCATCGATCGCCTCGCGATCGACGTCCGCAGTATCCGAGAGCGGGGCAGCGCCAACAATCGTCAAACCGTCCGGCTTGCATAACCTTTCGCTATGACCGGACGACCGCGCGCACTCAGCGCGGCTCGCGGCGCGTCCCTAGAATGCTCCGCTCCTCTCCCGAAAGCCGCTCTTCATGACCTCCGGCGTCATCCGCATCCGCGGCGCCCGACAGCACAACCTCAAGAACCTCGACCTCGACATCCGCACCGGTGAAATGACGGTCGTGACCGGGCCGAGCGGCTCGGGCAAGTCGAGCCTGGTCTTCGACACGCTGTACGCCGAGGGGCAGCGCCGCTACGTCGAGACGTTCAGCGCCTACGCGCGCCAGTTCCTCGAGCGGATGGACCGGCCCGCGGTCGACAAGGTCGAGGGCGTGCCACCGGCGATCGCGATCGACCAGACCAATCCGGTGCGCAGCTCGCGCTCGACGGTCGGGACGATGACCGAGCTGAACGACCACCTCAAGCTGCTGTTCGCGCGCGCCGCCGACCTGTTCGACAAGCAATCCGGCAAGCGCGTCCGCCACGACACGCCGGAGACGATCTACGCGGAGCTGATCGAGCGCACCGCTGACGCGGCGGCGCGGGGCAATGAGCCGCGCCTCATCGTCACCTTCCCGGTCGAGCTGCCCGCCGACACGAGCGCCGACGAGATCGAGCAGTGGCTCGCCGCGAGCGGCTTCACGCGCGTCCATGCCGAGCGCGAGGTCGCGTCGCCGACCGGAGCGCGCAAGGTCCTCGACGTCGTCGCCGATCGCTTCCGCATCCAGGGGACGGAGAAGGTTCGCGCCGTCGAGGCGATCGAGACCGCGCTCAAGCGCGGCGGCGGGCGCGTCAACGTCTACGTCGTCGCGGCGGCAGCGCCGTCCGGAGGCGAAGCGCCGACGAACGCAGGCGACGTCGCGGCGGACCCGGGCGGCGTGCTCGCGAAGCAGCCCGAGCCTGCGGCGCCCGCCGATCTGTGGCGCTTCTCGACCGGCCTGCACTGCCCCGACAGCGACTGCCGCTACGCCGACCCGCAGCCGGCGCTGTTCTCGTTCAACTCGGCGTACGGCGCGTGCGACACCTGCCGCGGCTTCGGCCGCGTGATCGGCGTCGACCTCGGCCTCGTCATCCCCGACCACCGCAAAACGCTGCGCTCGGGCGCGATCAAGACGATCCAGACGCCGGCGTGGAAGGAGTGCCAGGACGACCTGATGAAGTACGCCGGCGAGGCCGGCATCCCGCGCGACACCGCCTGGTCGCAGCTCACCGAGAAGCAGCAGAAGTGGGTCATCGAAGGGTCGCCGAGCTGGAACGGCAAGTGGAACCAGCAGTGGTACGGCGTCAAGCGCTTCTTCTCGTACCTCGAGTCGAAGGCCTACAAGATGCACATCCGCGTGCTCTTGTCGAAGTACCGCAGCTACACGCCGTGCCCGGCGTGCGGCGGCGCGCGCCTGAAGCTCGAGGCGCTGCTCTGGCGCCTCGGCACGAAGGACGATGCCGACGCCGTGATGGCACCGGCGAAGCGCTTCCTGCCGGTCGGCGCACAGTGGTCGCGCGAGCAGCTCGAGGCGATGCCGGGCCTCACCGTGCACGACCTGATGATGCTGCCGATCGACCGCATCCGCGGCTTCTTCGATCGCCTCTCGTTGCCGAGCGGCCTGCTCGACGAGGCGCTGAAGCTGCTGCTCGACGAAGTCCGGACGCGCCTGCGCTACCTCTGCGACGTCGGCATCGGCTACCTCACGCTCGACCGCCAGAGCCGCACGCTCTCGGGCGGCGAGGTGCAGCGCATCAACCTGACGACTGCATTGGGAACGTCGCTCGTCAACACGCTGTTCGTCCTCGACGAGCCGTCGATCGGCCTTCACCCGCGCGACATGAACCGCATCGTCGAGGCGATGCACCGCCTGCGCGACGCCGGCAACACGCTCGTCGTCGTCGAGCACGACCCGGCGGTCATGCTCGCCGCCGATCGCCTGATCGACATGGGCCCCGGCCCCGGCGAGCGCGGCGGCCAGGTCGTCTTCGACGGCACGCCCGAGGCGATCAAGAGTGCCGACACGCTGACCGGCGCCTACCTCGGCGCGAGGAAGCACGTCGGCATGGGCCTGAAGCGCCTGGTCGGCGAGTCGACGCCGCGCCTGATCGTCAGTGGCGCGCGCGACCACAACCTCAAGAACGTCACCGTCGAGTTCCCGCTCCACCACCTCGTCTGCGTCACCGGCGTCTCGGGGTCGGGCAAGAGCACGCTGATGCAGGACGTGCTGTTCCCGGCGCTGCAGCGCCACTTCGGCAAGGCGACCGAGACGCCGGGCGAGCACGACGCGCTGCTCGGCGCCGAGCGCCTCGCCGAGGCGGTGTTCGTCGACCAGAGCCCGATCGGCAAGACCGCACGCTCGAACCCCGCGAGCTACGTCGGCGCGTTCGACGAGATCAGGAAGCTCTTCGCGGTCGCGCCGGCCGCGGTGCAGCGCGGCTACGGCGCCGGCATGTTCAGCTTCAACGCCGGCAACGGCCGCTGCCCGACGTGCGGCGGCTCGGGCTTCGAGCACGTCGAGATGCAGTTCCTCTCCGACGTCTACCTGCGCTGCCCCGACTGCGACGGCCGGCGCTTTCGCGCCGAGATCCTCGACGTCAAGATCGACCGCCGCATGCCCGGCGAGGTGATGCGCGAGCTCTCGGTCGCCGACGTCCTCGACCTCACCGTCGCCGAGGCGGTGCAGCTCTTCCGCGACGACCGCGAGGTG
>DATIDZ010000238.1:0-2064 GCA_035456045.1 Caldimonas sp. | reverse complement strand
CTTGTGCAGCAGACCGGTGCGGTGCCGCTGGTCGCGTGGGGCGAGCGGCTGCCGCGCGGCGAGGGCTACGTGGTGCACGTCGGGCCTTTCGTCGAGCCGCTGCCCGCCGACCCGGCTGCGCAGGGCGAGTCCGCTGCGGCGGTGAACCGCGCCATGGAGCGTCTCATCCTTGCTCGGCCGACCCAGTACCTGTGGGGCTATCACCGCTACAAGTCGCCGGCGCCGCGTGCCCCCGGTGCGGACGGCTGACGGCATCCGCACCGCCTTCAAATGGCTGCACGACTCCTGCTCGCACTGCTCTGGCTGCTCCAGTGGCTGCCGCTCGGCGTCCAGGCATGGCTAGGACGCGGCATCGGCGCGCTGCTGCACGCGTTCGCCGGCCGGCGCCGTCGCATCGCCTTGCGCAACGTCGAGCTGTGCTTCCCTGAAAAGTCCCCGGAACAGCGGCGCGCGCTGGTGCGCGAGCACTTCGGCTGGCTCGGCCGCAGCCTGCTCGAGCGCGGACTGCTCTGGTACGCCTCGCCGCAGCGCCTGCGCCGCCTCATTCATGTCGAGGGCGACGTCCAGTTGGCCGAGCGCAGCGAGCGGCCGGTGATGTGGCTGGTGCCGCACTTCATGGCGCTCGATGTCGCCGGTGTGTCCGTGCTGCTGTTCCAGAAGCGCAAGGGCGTCTCGATCTACCAGGCGCAGAGCAACCGCGTGATGGACGCGGCGTTGCGACGCGGCCGGCTGCGCCTCGGCAACGCCGAGATCTTCTCGCGCACCGATGCGGCGAAGCCGCTGCTGCGCGCCATCCGGCGCGGCGACGCCTTCTTCAACCTGCCCGACATGGATTTCGGCGAGCGCGATGCGGCGTTCGTGCCGTTCTTCGGCATTCCCGCGGCGACGCTGCTCGCGCCCTCGCGCCTCGCCAGTGCCATGAACATGATCGTGCAGCCGGTTGTGGGCGAGATCCTGCCAGGCGGGCAGGGCTATCGGGTGCGCTTTCTCGATCCCTGGAGCCACTTTCCGACCGGCGACGCGCTCGCCGACACCGCGGCGGTGAACCGCTGGATCGAGTCGGAGATCCGGCGCGCTCCGGCCCAGTATCTGTGGGTGCACAAGCGCTTCAAGACGCGCCCGGCGGGCGAGCCGTCGCTGTACGAGGAGCGTGGGTGACGACCACCTGTGCGGGCTCGGTCGCGAACGCTCGCGATGGCGGCCGGTCGCCGACGGCCTGCCGCGATAATCCGCGCATGAAGGTGCGCTTCACGAAGATGGAAGGCGCGGGCAACGACTTCGTCATGCTCGACGCCACGCGCGAGCCGTTCACCCTGACCGAGGCGCAGCTGCGCCACCTGGGCGATCGACGCTTCGGGGTCGGCGCCGACCAGATCCTCGTGGTCGAGCCGAGCACCACACCGGGCATCGACTTCCGCTACCGCATCTTCAACGGCGCCAGCGGCGACGAGGCCGAGCAGTGCGGCAACGGCGCGCGCTGCTTCGTCCACTTCGTGCGCGAACGTGGCCTCACCGACAAGCGCACGATCCGGGTCGAGACCTCCACCCGCCTGCTCGAGCTCGTGCTCGAGGACGACGGGCGCGTCACGGTCGACATGGGGCCGCCGGTGTTCGATGCGGCGCGCGTGCCGTTCGATCCGCGCGGCCTCGAGCCGCACAGCGTCCCGGTCGCGCATGCCGATGGCTTCGCGCTCTGGCCGCTCGACGTCGGCGACCAGAGCGTCGACGTCGCCGTGCTCTCGATGGGAAATCCGCACGCCGTCACGATCGTCGAGGACGTCGATTCGGCGCCGGTCGGATCGCTCGGTCCGTCGATCGAGACCGATGCGCGCTTCCCGCACGGCGTCAACGTCGGCTTCATGCAGATCGTCTCGCGCAACCGCATTCGCTTGCGCGTGTTCGAGCGCGACGCCGGCGAGACGCTCGCTTGCGGGACCGGCGCGTGCGCCGCTGTCGTGGCGGGCATCCGCCTGGGTGTGCTCGACGCCCGCGTCGACGTCGAAGCACGCGGCGGCATGCTCACGATCGAGTGGCCGGGCGATGCGGCGGCGGTGCGCATGACCG
>DATIDZ010000237.1:0-4133 GCA_035456045.1 Caldimonas sp. | reverse complement strand
GCCTTTCGGGTCTGCCTCGTCCTCATCGATCTGAGGACCAACAAGCTCGTCGCCAAGCGCGTCGATCGCGCGACCCTCACGACCGTCGACGCCGAGCCGGTCGCGATCTATCGCGAGAGCCCGACCTGGGCGCTCGACGCGACGGCGCTGGCCTACATCAAGTCGTGCCAGGGCAGCTCGCCCGGCGACCCGATCGCGCCCGGCTACCTGCAGCGTCTGCCGGCGCAGGCGGTCATCAACGAAGCGATGATCGCCTTCGCGGACAACAAGCCGGCAGACGCCTATCGCCTGTATCGCGAGGCGCTGACCGTGGCCGACCCGCAGGACCTGCGCGTTCTCAACGGCCTCTACACGACGAGCTGGAAGACCGGCCGCAAGAAGGAGGCGGCCGAGACCTTCGGCAAGATCGTCGGCATCGGCCTCGATGCGAAGAAGCTGCCGATCAAGATGTTCTTCAACCCCGGCACGACGACCTTGCTGCAGTCCTCGGACCTGCAGGCGCAGTACGCGGTCTGGCTGCGCGAGGTGGCGACGCAGGTCGGCGCGCGCGACAGCTGCCTGCGCGTCGTCGGCCATACGAGCCGCACCGGCGATCCGGCGGCCAACGAGGTGCTCTCGCAGAAGCGCGCCGCGGTCATCAAGGCGAGCCTCGAGCGGCAGAACCGCAAGATCGCGTCGCGCATTGCCGCCGACGGCGTCGGCTCGCGCGAAGTGATCGTCGGCCTCGGCACCGACGACCTGCGCGACGCGCTCGATCGCCGCGTCGAGTTCCGCAGCGTCGACTGCCGGTCGGGCGCCTGAGCCTCTAGCGGGGCGCCGCTGCGGCCGCCTTCACGGCGCTGCCGTTGGCGCGGATCGGCCGCGCCTCGTGGAGCGTGCCGATGCGGCGCGGGTCGGTGCGCTGCGCCGTCAGCTGCGCGAACAGGCGAGCCGTCGCCTCGACGCTCTGGTCGAGCGCGAAGCGGCCGACGGCGCGCGTGCGTGCCGCCTTGCCGACGGCCCGGCGCAGCGCGTCGTCGTTGAGCAGGTCGACGACGCGCGTCGCCAGCTCGTCGTAGTCGCCCTCGGGCGCGAGCCAGCCCGTGACGCCGTGCTCGATCAGGTCGGGAATGCCGCCGACCTTGCACGCGACGACCGGGACGCCGCTCGCCATCGCCTCCATCACCGCCAGCGGCATCGCCTCGGAGAGCGACGACGAGACGACGACGTCGAGCTCGTTGAAGACCGCCGGCATGTCGTCCTGCGAGCCGGCGAAGTGGACCGCATCGGCGATGCCGAAGCGGCTAGCGAACAGCTGCAGTTGCTTGAGCATGGCGCCTTCGCCGACCAGCACGAAGTGCGCGCCGGCGCACTGGGCGCGAATGGAGAGCGCCGCGCGAAGGAACAGGTCGGGGCCCTTCTCGACCGAGAGCCGCCCGATGAAGCCGACCAATGGCGCGTCGGCATCGATCGCGAAGCGCGCTCGCAACGCGCCGCTGCGCGCGTGCTGCGGCCGGAAGCGCTCGACGTCGACGCCGTTGGGGACGAAGTGGACGTGGCGGGGGTCGATGCCGACGCCGAGCGCCTGGAAGTAGCTGTGCCGGCAGACGACCGCCAGGTGCGTGCCGGCGAGGCGCTGCACCTCGATGTCGAGCGTCGTCATGGCCCGGCCGTGCACGGTCGCGAGCACCGGCCGGCCGGTCAGCTGGCCGGCGAGGGCGGCGAGGACGTGCGCATTCGGCAAGTGCGACTGGATCACGTCGACGGCGCGCGACTGGATCAGCGCGCTCGCGAGCTGGATCGATTGCCACGACGGCTCGTCGGTGACCTGCGTGATGAAGACGTCGGCGCCGAACTCGCGCAACCGGTCGGTGAACGGGCTCTCGAACGGCGCCAGCACCGAGATGCCGTAGCGCTCGCGCGGCAATCGCTCGACGAGACGGACGACGTAGTTCTCCATCCCGCCCACGATCGCGTTGCCGACGATCTGCAGGACGTGGGTCCGGGCGGTGGCGGTCACGGGCGTGGCCCGGTTGTCGTTCATCGAATCGCTTTCAGCAGCAGACGTCGCGCAGGCGCAGGGGTCGTGAGGCAGGTTCATCGGCGGAACGGTCGCCCGCCGCGCCGGGGGGTCGATCGGAATCGGGCGCCGTGGACGAAGGCGCGCGCGCGTCGCGCCGGCCGGCCACGTCCTCGCGCCCCAGCCAGGCGGCGGCCGTGCCGCCCCAGATCCGCGCGCGCGCGTCGGCGTCGACCTCGAGCTCGTCGAGCAGGGCGTGGACCCAGCCCATGCGCTCGGCGATCTCGGCGCCGCTGCAGGGTAGGAAGCAGTCGCTGCCGAACTGGAGCAGGTCCGGCCCGAGCACCTCGAGCGCCCGGCCGATCGCTTCCCTGCGGTAGGGCGGGGGCGGGCCGAACGAGATGTCGAAGCGGAACATGCAGTCGGCGGGCGGCACGCCGAGGATGCGATCGATCAGGCCGACCGCGATCGCCTCGTCGACCCAGGGCCAGCCGAGGTGGGCGAGGCAGACCTTGAGGCCGGGATGGTCGCGAAGCGCCTCGAAGAAGGTCGGCCGGCAGAATCGCCCCGAGCGGCCGTCGATGAAGATGCCGCTGTGAAAGAGCAGCGGGATGCCGAGGCGGCGCGCTTCCGCGAACACGGGCTGGACGTCCGCGTCGTACGGGTACCAGCCGGTCGGCACCATCTTCGCGCCGACGAGCCCGAGCGTCTCGATCGCGTGGCGCAGATGCAGCGGCGCCTGCGGATCGCGCGGATCGACGACCGCGAAGCCCGCCAGGCGATCGGCGCGGCCGCGCACGAGTCGCGCGAGGTGCTCGTTGGCGCGCTCGAGCGACGCCGCGTCGTCGAGCGAGAAGCCTTCGCTGAGGAAGGGCGCGAGCAGGACACCGACGTCGACGCGCGCTTCGTCGAGCGAGCGCAAGACGTCGTCCCCGCGTTCGGCGCCACTGCAGTGCAGGTGGGCGTCGACGATCATCGCGAACGGACGGCGCGTGCCGTCGCACCAGGATCCGCCGCGGCGCCGCGGCTCACCGACGATCGATCGCGGTCAGCCGCAGGCGCCTGGTCTTGCAGTGGATTCAAGTGATGGAGCCGCGCGGCGCTTCCCGGACAACGGCGCAGGCGCGAACGGGTTGTGATTCAGGTGGCACGAGCCGCAGGCGATCTGGCAAGGCGTGTGCCGCTTCGGGTAAGGTGCGGCTCCATGCGCTTCGTCTTGCCGGCGCCCCGCACGGCGCGACTCGGATGGGCACTCGCCGTCGCGGCCGTGCTCTGCGGTTGCGCCTCCGGGCCATCGCGCCAGGGGATGCGCACGTCGCCCGCGGAATCGCGCGCCCTGCCGGCCGATGCCGACGGTCCGGGCGCCAATCCTCCCGCCGATCTGGCGAGCATCCCCGACGCCGAGCCGCGCATCGAGCCGATTCGCGTCGGCGGTCCCAACAAGCCGTACCAGGCGCTCGGCCGCGAGTTCGTTCCGGCGACCCGAGACGTGGCGATCAGCGAGCGCGGCCTGGCATCATGGTACGGCCGCAAGTTCCACGGCCGGCCGACGTCGAGCGGCGAGGTGTACGACATGTACGCGATGACGGCGGCGCACCCGACCTTGCCCATTCCGAGCTACGCGCGAATCCGCAACCCCGCCAATGGCCGCGAGGTGCTGGTCCGCATCAACGACCGCGGGCCGTTCGTCCCCGGCCGGATCGTCGACCTCAGCTATGTCGCCGCGTTCAAGCTCGACCTGCTGCGCGGCGTCGCGCCGGTCGAGCTCGAGCGCATCACCTTCGACGAGATCCGCACCGGCGCCTGGCGCGGCGGTGGCACGCGTCTGGCGGCGGCCGGCGCCGGCGGACCCGCCACGCTCGCGCCGGCCGAGGCACCGAGCGCCGCTCCGACGCGGGCGATCGACGTGCCTGCGCGCGACGTCGCCTTCACGTCGGCGACGGTCGACGCGCCGCGCCCCACGGCCCTGTCGTCGGACGCGCGCTCGCAGCCCGCCCGCGCGGCCGATGCGGCACCGGGCTTCTGGGTGCAGCTCGGCGCGTTCCGCGAGCGCGACGGCGCGGAGAGCTTTCGCCGCCGCGTCGGCGCCGCCGGCGAATCGTCGTGGCTCGAGCCATTGCTCGCGATCTTCGGC
>DATIDZ010000236.1:0-9578 GCA_035456045.1 Caldimonas sp. | reverse complement strand
GCGCCCGCGGCCGTGGCGGTCATCACGTCGCCCAATCCCGCGCTCAAGCCGGAGAAGTCGAACAACTACACCGTCGGCCTCGTGTTCGAGCCGACATCGAGGACGAGCATCGCGATCGACTACTTCGACATCACGCGCAAGGACGAGATCAACCAGGAGCAGACCGACGCCGCGGTCGCCGCTGGCCACATCGCGCGCGACCCGACGACGGCGACGACGGTGCCCGGCGATCCCGGCCAGATCGTCGCGGTGCTCGGCCAGTACGTGAACTCGTCGCGCACCAAGGTGCGCGGCTTCGACGTCGACGCCAGGCAGGGCTTCGACCTCGGCAGCGGCTTCGGCAAGCTGACGCTGACCGCGCAGTGGACGCATCTCTTCACGTTCAAGCGCACCGAGGTCGACGGCACCTCGCGAGACTTCGCCGGCACGCACGGCAACTGCGACGTCACGAACTGCATCGGCACGCCTTCGGACCGCGTCAACCTCGGCGGGTTCGTCGACACCGGCGCCTATCGCGTCGGCGTCAACGTCAACTACCGCGCGCGCATCGAGAACAAGAACTTCAAGGACGATCCTGCGGGATGCGCATCGACCTACGCCGACGGCTCCGATGCGCCGGGCGGCTGCCGGATCGCGTCGTTCACGACCTTCGACCTCGTCGGGCGCTGGCTGCCGATGAAGAACCTCGAGATCTACGGCTCGATCCGCAACCTCTTCGACCGCGTCGCGCCTTTCGACCCGCTGACCTACGGCCAGCAGTCGTTCAATCCGCTCGACTACGCCGGCGCGACCGGCCGCTTCTACACGGCCGGGCTGAAGTACCGCTTCTTCTGACGCGCCTGCCAGACCGGGCGCTTGCCGAGGGCCGTCCGCGCGAGCGCCGGCCTTCTTTTCACGGGGCGCAAGCGTTGCAAGTCGCCCATTCGCTTGCGATCGGCAACGACTTGCAACACCTCGGCGCCGGGGAGCGTGAACTTGCGCCAACGTATCTGCGCTGAACAAACCGTTGCAGCGCCCGGCGCTCTCCGGCGTCCCCCTCAGCCCTAGGATTGACTTCGTCGAGGGTGCTCTTGCGGCCCTTGCACCGGCGAGGCGTCGAAGCGCTCGCCGCCTCGATCTGAAGGAGTGGGCATGGCGTTCGTGATGATTGCCACCGGTGCGAACAGCCGATCGCGGGTCAGGACCTTCGGGGTCCGGCCGCTGATCGCCCTCGCCGGGCTCGCTTCGCTGGCGCTGCTGGCCTCGGGCGGCGCGCTCGGCTACTGGCTGGCCGATGCACCGATCAGCCAGCCGCCGTCGGCGAGCGCCGCACCTGCCGAGCCGGTGGCGCTTCCCTTCACGCTCGAGCAGGTCGGAGCGATCTCGGCGCGGCTGTTCCGCCTCGAGAGCGAGGCCGCGCAGCTCGGCAAGCGCATCGGCGTGATGAACACGGACGTCCCGCCCTCGTCGCGCGCCCGGCCGGGCCGCACCGACAAGTCGCCGACGGAGCCGTCCGGCGCTGCCGGCGGGCCGCTGCTGCCCGAGCGGCGCGAGTCGTCGCCGCTCGGCACGATCGACGCGCAGCTCGGCCGCGTCGAGCAGCAGATCGCTTCGGTCGCGAGCGCCGCCGCAGAACAGTCGCTCGCGCTGATGCGCCTGCCGACGCGGTTGCCCATTCCCGGTGCCGAGCTGACGTCGTCGTTCGGCAACCGGATCGACCCGTTCGCGCATTCGCATGCGTTCCATGCCGGCCTCGACTTCGCGGCGCGCGCCGGCACGCCGATCGTCTCGGCCGCCGGCGGCGTCGTCGCCTTCGCCGGCTTCAAGCGCGACTTCGGGTGGGTGGTCGAGATCGATCACGGCAACGGCCTGGCAACGCGCTACGCGCACGCCTCGCAGCTCCTCGTTCGCACCGGCGAGGTCGTCGTGCCGGGCGACCGCATCGCGATGGTCGGCTCGAGCGGGCGCTCGACCGGCGCGCACCTGCACTTCGAGGTGCTCCGCTCGGGAGACCACGTCGATCCGCGGCGCTATCTGGCGGGGATGTGAACGGAGCCCTCGCCGTGCCGATCGGATTCGCGCCCCAGGCGACCCGCAACCTGACCCGCGTCGGCCTCACGCTGGCACCGCGCCGCCGCTCCGGGCAGGGCGTGCTTGTCGCCACCGTTCTCGTCGCTGCCGCGTTCGCCGCCGGCGTCGGCGGCGCCGAGCTGCTGGTCGAGCGGGCGCCTGCGGTCGTCGTTCGCGCGCCCGCGGCGCCGAGCGCAGAGCTCACGCAGCTGCGCCAGCAGCTCGAGCAGGCACGCATGGCGCTTCGCGTCGCCGACGCGCGCGGCGTGGAGCTCGAGAAGCAGATCGATGCGCTCAACCAGAAGCTCACCGAATCGCAGGACGAGCTGACCTTCTTCCGCAAGGCCCGCGAGGGCAAGAAGCACTGAAAGGAACCCGAGCCATGTTCGCGAGCCTCAAGAAGCAGCCCTTCATCAAGATGGCACAGCTCTCGACCCTGATCGCCGAGGGCGTCGAGATCACGGGCAACCTGCTCTTCACGAACGGCATGCGCATCGACGGCCGGATCAAGGGCGACGTCACGGGGCGGCCCGCCGCCGACGGCAAGAGCCCGTCGCTGCTCGTGCTGTCGGCCAACGGCCACATCGAAGGCGGCGTGCGGTGCGGCGACGCGGTGATCAACGGCACGATCGTCGGCGACCTCGATGTCGAGCACCGGCTCGAGCTTCAATCGGACGCCCGCGTCACCGGCACGATCCGCTACCGCCAGCTGCAGATGGACGTCGGCGCCACCGTCCAGGGCCACCTGCTGCGCGTCGCCCCCCAGCCGGCGGCCGGCAATGTGGTCGAGCTCGGCGCCGAGAAAGCGGTGGCCGAGCGACGCTGATCGAGCCGCGGCGGGGCCGAGCCGCACCGAGGGCGTTGTCTCGCCGCGTCGAGCGGGGCAGCGTCCCTTTCACTCCATCACGATGCCGGCGTCCTTGACCAGCTTGGCCCACTTCGCCTGTTCGTCGGCGATGAAGCGGCCGAACTCCGCGGCGCTGAGGTCGCCGGGGTCGGCGCCCTTGGCGACCAGGTCCTTGCGGACGTCGGGCATCGCCAGCACTTTCTGCACGTCGTCGTGCAGCCGGGCGATCACCGCCGGCGGCGTCGCCTTCGGCGCGAGCAGTCCGAACCAGCCTTGCGCCTGGTAGCCCGGCAGTCCCGCCGCGGTCACGGTCGGCAGCGACGGCAACGCCTCGAGGGTCTTGGTGCCCGTCACGGCGAGGGCCTTCAGGCGCCCAGACTGCAGCTGCGGGATCACCGTCTGCGTCGGCGCGAACATCAGCTCGATCTGGCCGCCGAGCAGGTCGGTGAGCGCCTGGCCGGTCCCCTTGTAGGGAACGTGCTGCAGGTCGACATGCGCCTGCGCCTTGAACAGCTCGCCCGAGAGGTGCGACGCAGCGCCGATTCCCGACGAGCCGAAGCGAAGCTTGCCCGGGTTGGCCCGGGCGAAGGCGATCAGCTCGCGCACGTCGTTGATCGGCACGGCCGAGTTGACGACGATCACGTAGGCCTCGGCCGAGACCAGCGCCACCGGTGCGAGCCGCGCGATGTTCTTCTCGGTGATGGCGGCGGTCGACGCCATGACCAGCGTGTGACCGTCGGGCGCTGCGCTGGAGACCTGCTCGGTGCCGATCCGGCCGCTCGCGCCGGGGCGGTTCTCGATCACCACCGTCTGCCCCCACAAGGCGCTCAGCCGGGGCGCGAGCGTGCGGGCCAGCGTGTCGGCGCCGCCGGCCGGCGGGAAGGGCACGACGATGGTGACGGTCCGGCTCGGGAACGTCTGCGCGGTGGCGACGGTCGTCGCGGCAGGGAGCAGTCCTGCGAGCAGCAGGGCGACGATCGAGCGGCGAGCCGAGGAACGGAGGGCGTGCATGGGATGAATCGCGTCGACAGGGCGGTCGGGGAGGGTACGGCAAGCGCGAGGCCTTGGCGCGACGCAGGCCCGCGCGCGCGCCGGGCCGGAGACGGCGTCAGGTCGCGGCCGGCGCGTTGCGCGGCGGCGCCGCGACGATCGTCGTGCGAAGCGTCGCGTAGCCTTCGATGCCGCAGTCGACCACGTCGCCGGGCTTGAGGAACAGCTCGGCCGCGTTCGGCTTGCCGACCGCGACGCCGCCCGGCGCGCCGGTCGAGAACATGTCGCCCGGCTCGATCGGGATGTGGCGCGAGAAGTGCTCGACGATGTCGGGCAGCTTCCAGATCTGGTCGCGCGTGTTGACCCGCATGCGAAGCTCGCCGTTGACCGAGCACGTGATCCACAGGTCGTAGGGATCGGCGATCTCGTCGAGCGTGATCAGCTCGGGGCCGAGCGGGCCGAAGCCGGGGATGTTCTTGCCGGTCCAGAAGCGCGAGCCCGACCTCACCTCGCGCTCCTGCGAATCGCGGTCGGTCAGGTCGTTCAGGATCGTCACGCCGGCGACGCAGTTGAACGCCTCGGCCTTCCTGACGCCGAGGGCGCGCCGGCCGATCACGAACACCAGCTCGGGCTCGTAGTCGAGGCGGACGATCCCTTCCGGCCGGACGACCTTCGCGCGGTGTCCGACGAGGCTCGAGTTGAGCTTGACGAAGGCCGTCGGCTCCTCGGGAATCTCCTTGATGAGGTTCGTGCGCTGCAGCTCGGCCAGGTGCTGGCGGTAGTTCTTGCCGACGCACAGGAACTTGTCGGCGTCGTCGATCGGGGCGAGATAGTCGATCGTCGCCTCGTCGCGCCAGGCCGCAGCGAACCGGCCGCCGTCGTGCGCCTGCGATGCGCCGCTCAGCTCGCGCGCGCGCGCCATCGCGTTCGGCCCGGCCGCGAGCAGCGCCTTCATCGTCCGCGGCATGCCGGCGATGCCGGCGATCCGCGCCGCCGCGGCGATGTCGAGGACGCGCTGGCCGTAGCGGACGCCGAGCGTCGACCGGCCGTCGTCGGGATCGCGGAAGCTGAGCAGTCTCATGGCGGGCAGGGCGGTTTGGGGTGAGGATAAGGCGCGTCGGAGCAACCCGGGGGCCGACGAACGACGCGGCGCCCCCTCTCTGCGCGTCGTCCTTAGTGGTTAGTCTCGGGTCATGAAGTTCCTTCGCGCACCCTGGCGATCGCGCGATCTCGCGGCGCTGTCCGCGCTGACGCTCGGCGCGGCCTGCGCGGCGGCCCAGACGCAGCCCGAGGCACCCGCGAAAGCCTGCCAGTCGGTGGAGCACCGTCAGTTCGATTTCTGGGTCGGCCACTGGGAAGTCTTCGGACCGGCCGGCAAGAAGGTCGGCGAGAACAGGATCGAGCTGATCGCCGACGGCTGCGCCCTGCTCGAACAGTGGACGGGCCAGGGCGGCGTCACCGGCAAGAGCCTCAACATCTACGACGCCGTCGATCGTCGCTGGCACCAGACCTGGGTCGACAACGGCGGCACCTTGCTGATGCTCGCCGGCCGACTGGTCGATCGCAGCATGGTGATGTCGATGACGGGGCCGAGTCCGACCGATCCCCAGGTGACCGTGCAGCAGCGCATCACATGGACGCCGGCCGGCGACGGATCCGTGCGCCAGCTGTGGGAGCTGTCGAGCGACGCCGGCACGACCTGGACGGTGCTGTTCGACGGCCGCTACGTTCGCGCCAGGTAGCGAAGCAGCCCCGCCACCGGCCCCGAAAGCGGGCCACGAGACAATGGGCCCGTTCGCCGCCCGCCCGTGCGGCGAACGCAGTCCGCTCACGGGCCATGTCGAGGTCAACCATGTCGAAAAACCTCAGCCGGCGCGGCGCGTGCGCGCTGCTCGCGGCGAGCGCGGCCATCGCCGCTCCCGTCGCCGCGTTTGCCGCGGCTTCTTCAGCGCCGACGCCGGCTGCCGCCAAGGCGCCCCTGGTCGTCGGCTTCGTCTACGTCACGCCCGTCGGCGAGGCCGGCTGGACCTATCAGCACGAGCTCGGCCGCCGCGAGATGGCACAGGCGCTCGGCGCGCGTGTCAGGACGATCGCCGTCGAGTCCGTCGCCGAGGGCGCCGATGCCGAGCGCGTCATGCGCGACCTGGTCGCGCAGCAAGGCGCGACGCTCGTCTTCGCGACGAGCTTTGGCTACCTCGAGCCGGCGCTGCGCGTCGCCGCCGAGTTTCCCGACGCCCGCTTCGAGCATGCGGGCGGCTACAAGAGCGCCCCCAACCTCGCCACCTACGACGCCCGCTACTACGAGGCACGCTGGCTGGCCGGCTGGCTCGCGGGCAGGACGAGCAAGCGCGGCGTGGCCGGCTACGTCGCGGGCTTCCCGGTTCCCGAGGTCGTGCAGGGGATCAATGCGTTCGCGCTCGGCATGCGCGCCGCCAACCCGAGCGCGACCGTTCGCGTCGTCTGGCTGAACACCTGGTTCGATCCGGCCAAGGAGCGCGACGCGGCGCAGACGCTGATCGACCAGGGCGCCGATGTCCTCACCCACCACAGCGCGTCGCCCGCGGTGGCGCAGGCGGCGCAGGCGAGCTTTCGCTCGCGCGGCGTGCGCGTCGTCTCGTATCCGAGCGACATGCGCGCGTTCGCGCCCGATGCGCAGCTGGCCGCGATCGTGCACCGCTGGGGCGGCTTCTACACGCGAGTCGCCGAGCGGGTGATCGACGGCAGCTGGCGGCCGGACCCCGTCTGGGGCGGCATCGCCAGCGGCATGGTCGACATCGACGCCGTCGATGGCGCGGTCGCCAAGGACGTCCGCGCCGGCCTGCAGTCGCGCCGCGCCGCGATCGTCGCGGGGACGCTCACGCCGTTCGCGGCGCCGCTCGTCGACAACGCCGGCACGACGCGGCTGGCGCGCGGCGCGCTCGCCGACGCCGACATCAAGTCGATGGACTGGTTCGTCGCCGGCGTCGTCGGCAACGTGGCGAAGGCGCGCTGAGGCGCGACTCGGGTCGGCGGCGCGTCGGCCTCAGGCCGGCTGCGCCTGCTTTCCGGCGAGGGCCGTCGCGAGCTCGCCGGCGCGCGGGCCGAACGCGTACGCATCCATGCCGAGGCTGCCCATCGTCGCGCTGTCGTGGATGCGCACCGGCACGGCGTCGCGGCCGCCTGCGCCGGCGGCGACGTACCACGGCATCAGGTGCTCGTCGGTGGGGTGCATCTCGACGGCGTGCGGCGCCCGGCTTCGATACGCGAACAGCGCGTCCCAGTCGCGCGCCTTCGCGCGCTCGGCGATCCAGTGGCGAAACGCCGCGTTGTCGGCCAGCTCGGGCTGGTCGGCGCGCGGCCGCAGGCCGTTGACGAACAGGCGCCGCAGGTTGTGGGTGATGCTGCCGCTGCCGATGACCAGCACGCCGTCTTCGGTCAGCGGACGAAGCGCCTCGCCGAGCCTGAACTGCGTCGGCGGCGAATCGTCGGGAACGAATGCGAGCGGGACGATGGGGATGTCGGCGTCGGGATAGATGAAGCGCAGGGCCGTCCAGGCGCCGTGGTCGAGCCCGCCCTGGTCGACGCGCTGCGCGTCGATGCCCGCGGCGTGGAGGAGCTCGACCATCCGGCCGGCGAGGGCGGGGTCGCCGGCGGCGTCGTAGCGCAGGGTGCGCAGCGTCGGATCGAAGCCGCCGAAGTCGTAGATCGCCTCGTGCCGCGCGGCGGCCAGGACGACGGGAACGCGCGCCGCCGTGTGCGCCGACACGGTGACGATCGCCTTCGGCCGGCCGAAGGCGGCGTCGATCGCCGGCCCGAGCCGCTGCATGAAGGCGCCGGCCTCGCCGGGCTCGAGGGCGATCATCGGCGAGCCGTGCGAGACGAAGATCGAGGGCAGAGAGGGGGTGTCCATGCGCCATTGGATCACCCCGGAGAGCGGTCGCGATTCAGCCCGCTTGCACGCTGCGTTCACAACTCGGGTAAGTTCCGCGCCGATGACGACGCCTTCGCTGACGCACCCTGCGCCCCTCGACGCCTCGCCGCAGCACGCGCGCTCGCCCTCGGCGTGGCAGCTCGGCTGGCGCCAGCTGCGGCGCGACTTTCGCGCCGGCGAGCTGCGCCTCCTGGTCGTCGCCGTGACGCTCGCGGTCGCGGCGCTGACCGCGGTCGGCTTCTTCGCCGATCGCATCAACGGCGGCCTCGCCCGCGACGCGCGCCAGATGCTCGGCGGCGACGCGATCGTCTCGAGCGACCAGCCGGCGCCGGCGACGTTCCCGGCGCGCGCGCGCGCGCTCGGCCTCGTCACGGCGACGAGCGCCAACTTCCCGAGCATGGGCCGCGCTCCGGACGAGAAGGGCGGGGCGACCCGGCTGGTCAGCGTCAAGGCCGTCAGCGATGCCTACCCGCTGCGCGGCCGGCTGCGCGTCCGCGACGCGCCCGGCGCGAACGACGTCGACGTCGCCGCGGCGCCGGCCCAGGGCACGGTGTGGGTCGACAGCGCGATCCTCGATTCGCTCGGCCTGGCGGTCGGCGACCCGCTCCTGCTCGGCGACGCGAGCCTGAAGATCGCCCGCATCATCGTCATCGAGCCCGACCGCGGCGCCGGCTTCGCGAGCCTGGCGCCGCGCGTGATGCTGAACGAGGCCGACCTGCCCGCGACCGGTCTGGTCCAGCCGGCGAGCCGGATCTCCTATCGCCTCGCGGTGGCGGCCGATGCGACCCGCGACGCCAAGGTCGCCGAGTTCGTTGACTGGGCCGAGGCCGAGATCAAGGCGAAGAGCCTGCGCGGCATCCGCATCGAGTCGCTCGCGACGGGCCGGCCGGAGATGCGGCAGACGCTCGACCGTGCCGAGAAATTCCTCAACCTCGTCGCGCTGCTCGCAGCGCTGCTCGCGGCGGTCGCGGTCGGCATCGCCTCGCGCGATTTCGCCGGGCGCCACCTGGACGACTGCGCGATGCTGCGCGTCCTCGGCCTCTCGCAGCGGACGATCGCGCTGCAGTACCTCGTCGAATTCGCGCTCGTCGGGCTGGTCGCGAGCGTCGCAGGGCTCGTCCTCGGCTTCGTCGTCCACTATGTCTTCGTCTGGCTGCTGGCGGGGCTGGTCGAGGCGGTGCTGCCGCCCCCTGGCCTCTGGCCGGCGCTGTTCGGCGCCGGCGTCGGCTTCACGCTCCTGTTCGGCTTCGGCCTGCCGCCGGTGCTGCAGCTCGCGCGCGTGCCGCCGCTGCGCGTGATCCGGCGCGACGTCGGCGCGATGAAGCCGGCGTCGATCGCGGTGCTCGGCGCCGGCGCGCTCGGCTTCGCGGCGCTCCTGCTCGCGGTCTCGAGCGACCTCAGGCTCGGCTTCATCGCCGTCGGCGGATTTGCCGGCGCGGTCTGCCTGTTCGCGCTGCTGTCGTGGCTCGCGCTCGCGGTCCTGCGCCGCTCGGTGCCGGAGGCCGGGGCGCCGCGCTGGCTCGTCCTGGCGACGCGCCAGCTGGCAGCGCGGCCGGCGTTCGCGGTGCTGCAGGTGTCGGCGCTCGCGGTCGGCCTGCTCGCGCTGGTCCTGCTCGCGCTGCTGCGCACCGACCTGGTCTCGAGCTGGCGCCAGGCGACGCCGAAGGACGCCCCCAACCGCTTCGTCATCAACGTGCAGCCGCCGCAGGCGGACGCGTTCCAGGCCAGGCTGCGCGCCTCGGGCGTCGAGCGCTACGACTGGTTCCCGATGATCCGCGGCCG
>DATIDZ010000235.1:0-6064 GCA_035456045.1 Caldimonas sp. | reverse complement strand
CGCCCCCGCGGGGGCCAAGGGACAAAGCGACTGGGGCGGCACCGTTCAATAGCGGTGACGCGTCGCGAACAGCGCCAGCCGCATCAGCCCGTAGGCGAGCCAGGCGAGCGTTCGCACGTGCCAGGGCCGGTGCAGGTACGTCTTCTTCTCGACCTGCTGGCCGACCTCGCGGACGGCGGCGATGAGGTGGCCGCGCAGCGCTTCGGCGAACGCGTCGTCGCGGACGATGACGTTGGCCTCGCGCGCCAGCAGCAGGCTGATCGGGTCGAGGTTCGACGAGCCGACCGTGGCGATCGCGCCCTGCGCGTTGTCGAACACCGCGACCTTGGCGTGCAGGAAGCTCGGCTCGTACTCGATGATCTCGATGCCGGCGTCGAGCAGCGTGCCGTACATCGCGCGGCTCGTGTGGTGCTGCATGAAGTACTCGTAGCGCCCCTGGAGCAGCAGCGTGATGCGAACGCCGCGCTTGGCCGCCTTGAGCAGCGCCGTCTGCAGCGCGACCCCGGGAACGAAGTAGGCGTTGGCGATCAGGATCTCGCGCTGGGCCTGGTTGATCGCGTAGCGGTAGAAGTACTCGATGCGCTTGCGGAAGCGGACGTTGTCGCGCACGACCAGAGCGGCGAGCATGCCGGCGTGCGGCTGGTGCGCGTCATCGTCGAACTCGTCGGCGGCCATGCGCGTGTCCTCGGCGTCGGTGCCGGCGCTGGCGGCGGCGCGAACCGATTCGAGCGCCGCGGCGAAGTCGAAGCGCTTCGCCTCGCGCGTCACCTGCATGCGCAGCCACAGGCGCGTCATCGTCTCGTGGACGTCGGCGACGAGCGGCCCGGTGACGCGCACCGCGAAATCGAAGCGCGGCTCGTCGAGCTTGCCGTAGGTCGGGTCGCGATAGTCGTCGATCAGGTTGATGCCGCCGCAGAAGGCGACCTGGCCGTCGACGCACGCGAGCTTGCGGTGCATGCGGCGCCAGCGCTTGGGCAGGACGACGCGCCAGCCGTGCGCCGGATTGAAGACGCGCCAGAAGAGGCCGGCCGCCTTCCAGCGTTCCTGCCACGGCGCGGGAACGTCGCCGGTGCCGATGCCGTCGACGACGACGCGAACGCAGACCCCGCGCGCGGCGGCGCGCTCGAGCGCCTCGGCGACCGCCAGCGCGCTGCCGGCGAAATCGAAGATGTACGTCTCGACGAGCACCTCGGCGCGGGCCGCGTCGATCGCCTCGACGAGCGCCGCGAACAGCGCCGAGCCGCTCGTCAGCAGGTCGATCTGATGGCCCGGCTGCAAGGCGCGCGCCGCCCGGGCGGCGCGTTCATGGCGAGACATCGTTCGCCCCGGCTCTGCGCTATGCGAGCTCGAGCTCGGCGACCAGCGGCAGGTGGTCCGACATCCGTGCCCAGGCGGAGCCGCGCGGCACGCTCGTCGAGCGGCAGCGAAAGCCGCGCATGTAGATGCGGTCCATCGAGAACAGCGGCAGGCGCGAGGGAAAGGTGTTGTAGCGCGTCGGCGGGTCGCCCGGCACCATCGCGCGGACGAGGTCGCAGTCGGTCATCGGCAGGTCGAGCTTGTCGCCCCAGTCGTTGAAGTCGCCGGCGACGATCACCGCCTCGTCGTCGGGCACCTCGCGGGCGATGAAGGCGGCGAGGCGCTGGACCTGGCGGACGCGGCTGGAATGGATCAGGCCGAAGTGCGCGACGATGGCGTGCACGAGGGTGCCGTTCCACGTGACGGGCACATGGAGCAGGCCGCGCTGCTCGAAGCGGTGGTCGGAGACGTCGTGGTGGCCGACATCGCCGATCGGCCAGCGCGAGAGGAGCGCATTGCCGTGCTCGCCGTCGCGCGTCACCGCGTTGGTGACGTAGGCGACCTCGTAGCCGTCCGGCGCGAGGTAGTCGGCCTGCGGCACCTTCGGCCAGCCGAACCGGGTGTCGGGGAAGTGGCGCGCAGCCGCCCGGTTCATGCGCCGGACTTCCTGGAGGAAGACGAAGTCGGCGTCGAGCGCCTCGATGCCGAGCACGAGGTTGTGGATCTCGAGCCGCTTCCTCGGCCCGACGCCGCGCACGCCCTTGTGGATGTTGTAGGTGGCGATGCGCAGCACGTTGCTCGGGTACTGCGTACTGTGGAAACTGCCGTGGATTGAGCGCATCGCGTCGGGAGATGGAGCAATTAGCGCGCCGAGCCGGCACCGGCGCGGCGCGGCAGCTGCAGGATCGCCTCGGCGTTGGACGCCGAGAAGCAGCGGTCCGCGGCGGCGCGCCAGTCGAGCCACTCGTAGCGCAGGTGCTCGCGCGGCGCCGGCCGGACCGGGATGTCGCGCGGCACGCGCAGGCCGAAGACGTGCTCGGTGTTGCGGGTCACGCCGGCAGCATAGCGATGCTGCCATTGCGGATAGATGTCGTAGACGTTGGCGAGCTGCCAGTCGACGAGGTGGGCGAGCGGCACATGCGGCGGGCCGATGACGATGCCCGTCTCTTCGGCCACCTCGCGCACGCAGGTCTCGACCAGCGTCTCTTGCGGGCTGTCCTTCGAGCCGGTGACGCTCTGCCAGAAGCCGGGCGCGTCGGCGCGCTCGAGCAGCAGGACGTCGAGCGATGCGGCATGGATGACGACGAGGACGGACTCGGGAATCTTGAAGTCAGGGCGGCTCCGCATGCCCGCATGATCGCCCATGCGTGAAGAGGCCGGCTCGACGGCGGGTCATTCCTCCCCGCCGGCCCGGTCGGATCGACCCGGGCGCCGCGGCTCGATGTCGTCGACCCCGAGGCCGTGCTCGCGCAGGTACGCCAGCAATCGATCGGCCCGGGCGAACACGCGCCGATCTCCCGTGCGCAGGTCGTCGAGCTCGAAGCGCAAGGTCGCGGGTCGCCCGCGGACGCGCAGCACATAGCTGGCCAGCGGCTTGTCGGAGCGAGCGGCATCGGACATGCGCCGAGTGTCGGCAGAGATCGTCAAGCCATCGTCAATGCCGTGACAATGCGACCCATCCTGGCAGCCCCGTTCGCCAGGCGGCGCTGCGACCGGCCTGCCATGCTCCACCTGCTCGACACACCGCACTGGCGTCGCGGCGACAGCCGCCGGGATCTGCCCAACACGCTGCCGGGCTGGACCATCGCCTTCCTCTCGGTCCAGCCCGACTGGATCGCGCGCGAGCGCCTGTGCACGCTGATCTGGCCCGACGCGAGCGAGGCCGAGGCCCGGCACAGCCTGCGCGTCAACCTCTACCGCGTCCGAGGCGTGCTGAGCGACTGGGGCGTCGGCGACGCGCTCGAGACCGAGCGCACGCGGGTCCGGCTCAGCCTGCCCACCGACGTCGCCGACTTTCGCGCAGCGTCGGCCGCGGCCGGCACCGACGCGCGGCTCGCGCTGTATCGCGGGCCGTTCCTTTCCGGCATCGACCTGCCGGGCTTTGCGGCGTTCCAGGAATGGCTCGACCTCGAGCGCGACGCGTCGCGCAGCCAGTGGCGCGAGGCGGTGCTCGCCAGCCTGGCGGCCAGTGCCCTGCCTGCGGCGCAGGCCGTGGCGCTGTGCCAGGCGTTGCTCGCGGCAGATCCCCTCGACGACGAAGCGCTCGTGCACCTCCTGCGCCACCTGGTCGACCTCGGTCGAGCCTCGGAGGCGCGCCGCTTATTCCAGGAGTTCGAGCGCCGGGTCCGCGCCGAGCTCGCGGCCGATCTTTCTCCGGCGCTGCAAGCCCTGGGCGCGAGTCTCCTCCAGTCGCCAGCGGCCCCTCGCGCAACGCCGGCCCGCGACGTCTTCGTCGGGCGCACCGTGGAGCTGGGCCAGCTCGAGGCGATGCTGGGCGCCAGCGAGGGACGCGTCCTCACGATCGTCGGCCCCGGCGGGGTCGGCAAGAGCCGGCTGGCGCGCGAGCTGGCGAAGCGCGTGGCGCAGCGCGAAGGCGGCCCCGTGCCGTGGGTCGCCCTCGCCGACCTGACGACCGCCGCCGGCGCGATCCCGCGCCTGGCCGAGCAGATCGGGCTGCAGCTCGCGCCGTCGCGGGACGCGACGGCCCAGCTCGTCGCCGCGCTGGCCGCGCGCCGGGGCACGATCGTCCTCGACAACGCCGAGCACCTCGGCGAGCTGCCTGCGCTGCTGGTCGAGCTGCAGCAGGCCTCGCCGGCATCGACCTGGCTCGTCACGTCGCGCGCACCGCTCGGGATCGCGGGCGAGCGCACCTACGCGCTCGACGGCATGGAAGGGCCCGACCCCGGCGAGTCGGTCGAGCGCTTCGAGCAGGCAGCAAGCTTCGAGGCGATGCGCCTGCTCGAGTCGAGGGCGCAGGCGCTCGATCCGGACTTCGAGCTGGCCGAGCAGTGGGCGCCCTGCCTGGCGCTCATCCGCGCGGTCGGAGGCTGGCCGCTGGCCATCGAGCTCGCCGCGAGCGCCCTCGCCCAGCACGGCGCCGACGCGGTGCTGGCCGAGCTGCTGCGGTCGATCGACGCGCTTGCCGCCGGCCACGCCCCGCGCCAGGCGCGCCACGACAGCATGCGCGCATCGCTGTCGCTGTCGTGGCGCCTGCTCGCAGCCGACGAAGAGGCTGCGCTGGCCGGACTGAGTGTCTTTCGCGGCGGCTTCACGCGCGCCGCGGCCGAGGCCGTCAGCGGCTGCTCGAGCGTGACGCTGGCACGACTCGTGGAACGCTCGCTCGTCCACGTCGTCGCCGGCGGCCGCTTCGACCTGCATCCGCTGGTGGCGCAGTTCGCCGCGGAGCGCTTGGTCGAGCAGGCGGCGCGGCGCGACGAGGTGCTGCGACGTCATGGCGAGCACTTCGCCGCGCGCCTGCAGGCGTGCGTCGCCTCCGGGGTGCAGGCGACGGCCGCCGTGCTGCAGGAGCTCGCCGTCGACTTCGAGAACGTGCGCGCCGCCTGGGCGATCCTCGTCGCCAGCGGCGACACGGCTCGCCTCGCCGTTGCGGCACGGGCGCTCTCGGATTTCGGCACGGCCCGGGGCCGGACGCAGGAGCTGAAGCAACTGGTCGCCGCGGCCATGCCGGCGACGTCGAACGATGCGCTCGCGCGCAACGCGCTGCTGCAGGCCGCGGCGATCCTGCACTTTCGCGGCGGCGATCTCGACTCCGCGCGGGCCCTCGCGCGCGATGCCCTCGAAGCCGCGATCGCGGCCGGGGACGAGCCCGGTCAGCGCTCGATGCTCAACACGCTGGCCCTGGCGCTCAAGGACCTGGGCCGATACGAGGAAGCGGAGCGCTGTGCCCGCGACGCGCTGCGACGCGCGCGCGCGGCGGGCGCGGAACGCGAGGTCGCCTCGTGTGCCAACACGTGCGCGATCCTCGCCAAGACGCGCGGGGACAACGTCGAGGCCGCGGCGCTGTACGAGGAGGCCATCGCGCTGCACCGGCGCAGCGGCGAGCAGCGCGGGCTCGCCGTGTGCCTGAACAACCTCGGCAACGTGCACCGGGCGCTCGACGACGGCGCCGCCGCCCAGCGCTGCTTCGAAGAGGCGTTGCGCGTGTGCGAGCAGCACGGCATCGCGTCGACGCGCAGCTTCGCGCTTCTCAACCTGGGCATCGTTCACCAGCGTGCGGGCCGGATGGCGCTGGCGACGTCGTTCGCCCAGCGAGCCCGCGCCGAGCCCGCGGCGGAGCTCGCCGTGCTGCTGGCGGCCGACGTGCTCGAGACCCTGGTCGCCATCGACAAGCACGACTTCGAGGCGGCGCGCCAGCTGCTGGTCTCGCTGGCCCTGCGCGCGCGCCAGACCGGGCACCATGCCGCGCTGCTGGAGACCGTGAACTGCCATGCCAAGCTGCTGGCGGCGCTGGGCCGACGCGAGGAGGCGATCGCCCGGTTCATCTACCTCATCGCGCATCCGCAGGTTCCCGACATGCAGCGCGGCGATTCGCGGCGTGCGCTCGAAGGCCTCGCCGCCACGGCCGATGAACGGTCGGCTGCGGCCGCGGCCGCAGCCCGGTTCGAGCTGGACCTCCTCGTCGAGGACGTGGTCGCCGCTGCAGAACTTCCCCGGTAGGTGCGACGGCGCGGGAGCGGAGCCGGGAACTCCCGAGCGGATCGCGACGGCCGTTGACGGTGCGTTGACGCAGCGATGCCAAGCTGTTGTC
>DATIDZ010000234.1:0-8503 GCA_035456045.1 Caldimonas sp. | reverse complement strand
AGCACCACCTCGAGTTCGCGCAGCTGAAGAAGTTCGGCTTTCGCTTCTTCTCGTCGGAAGGGCGGCGCGACGTCGACGCGGTCACCGAGATCGGCGCGAGCCATTACCTCTCGGTGCCGAGCTGGCAGCTCGACCGCGGCATCCTCGAGAACTTCCTCGCCGAGGAAGCGACGCGGCGCGGCGTTCGCGTCGTCTGCGGCGCGACCGTGCGCGACGTCGCGCTGTCGGGCGATGGCGGCGAGCACGCCGTCACGTTCCGCCACGACGGCATCGGCCGCGAGGTCCGGACGCGCTGGCTCGTCGACGCGTGCGGCCGCGCCGGCCTCATCAAGAAGAAGCGCGAGCTCGCCGAGCCGAACGGCCACGACGCCAACGCCGTCTGGTTCCGCATCAAGGATCGGATCGCGATCGACGCGTGGTCCGACGATCCGGCGTGGCGCGCGCGCTGCACGCCGCCGGCGCGCTGGCTCTCGACCAACCATCTCGTCGGCAAGGGCTACTGGGCGTGGCTCATCCCGCTCGCGTCGGGCTCGCACTCGGTCGGCATCGTCGCCGACGCGAGGCTGCACCCGCTCGAGACGATGAACACGTTCGAGAAGGCGATGACGTGGCTCGAGCGGCACCAGCCGCGCCTCTTCGACGCCCTCGACGGCAAGCGCGACCTGCTCCAGGACTTCGCCTTCCTGCGCCGGTTCTCTTACGGCTGCAAGCAGCTCTTCTCTGCCGAGCGCTGGGCGCTCACGGGCGAGGCCGGGCTCTTCCTCGATCCGTTCTATTCGCCCGGCACGGACTTCATCGGCATCGCCAACACCTACATCTGCGAGCTCGTCGGCCGCGACCGCGCCGGCAAGCCGCTCGCGGCGCACGCGCAGGTGTTCGACCAGATCTTCCACTCGTTCTACGAGAGCACGCTCGCGCTCTACCGCGACCAGTACGCGATCTTCGGCGACCCCGAGGTGCTGCCGGTCAAGGTGATCTGGGACTACACCTACTACTGGGGCGTGCTGGCGCAGTTCTTCTTCCAGCGCCGCCTCGCCGACCTCGCGTCGCTCTCGGTGCTGCGCGGCGAGCTCGCGCATTGCCAGGCGCTCAACGTCGAGGTGCAGGCGTTGCTGCGCGCCTGGTCGGCGTCGCGCCCGGCCGCGACGGTCGACAACCCGGCGGTGATGCTCGACCAGGCCGCGCTGCCGTGGTTCGCCGAGCTGAACCGCAGCCTGCTCGACCGCCTCGACGACGCCGCCTTCCTCGAACGAATCCGCTTCTCGACGCGCCAGATGCGCGCCCTCGCCGCGGAGGTCGCCGATCGAGCCGAGGGCAGCGCCGACACGCACGCATTGCGGCGCTCGATCGAGGAAGGCGCTGCGTTCGGCAACGGTGCACTCGAGGCGCGGATGCTGTTCGAGCGCTCGTAGCGGCCCGCGGGCGAACGTCCGCAGTGCTTCGCAAGGCAGACAGAGGGCGACCTGCTCTAATCGGCAAGCAGAAGAATCAGGACGGGTTGAAGCACGTTCACGCTTTCAGCGCCGACCTCGATTCGTTTGCGCCACGCACGTCAGATCGTTTGCCGTGCATCTGCGCGGGCACCTCGTCGCGCTCCCCCTCACTTCAGGACCTCCTCTTCCATGCATCCAGCCCGCGCGCTCGAGTCCCTGCTCCTGGCCTTCTGCACGTCCTTGATGCTGGCGCCAGCGCAAGCCCAGGACCTGAAAGAGCAACTGCCGGCGCCTCTCGACCTCAAGGCGGTGACCTTCGCCGCGGACACCGGTGACGGCATCAGCGCGTTCACCAGCATCGCCAACAAGTCGTTCAAGCCCGAGGGCCAAGGGCCCTTTCCCGCGGCGGTGGTGATGCACACCTGCGGCGGCATCCGCAATCCGCACATCCGGCAGCATGCGCAGGAGCTGCTCAAGGCCGGTTACGTCGTTCTCGTCGTGGACAGTTTCGGGCCCCGTGGTTTCGAGTTCTGCACGCGCATGCCGAACCCTTCGACCGGCATCGCGGATGCCTACGGCGCGCTGGCCTACCTGCAAGCCAAGCCCTTCGTCGACAAGTCCCGCGTCTATCAGGTCGGCTACAGCTGGGGCGCGATGATCTCGACGCTGCTGGCCTCGCCGCAGAGCGCGGTCCTGGCCGGCTCATCCGCCCGATTCGCGGGCACCGTGGCGAACTACTCGACCTGCGCGTTCCGCGACATGCAGTTGGTCTACAAGGACGCCGACAAGCCGTTCCTGCTGCTGATGGGCGCCGATGACAAGGAGCTGCCGTCCACCTCGTGCTTTCCTCTGCTGGAGTCCATGAAGCAGGCCGGCGCACCCGTGGAGTGGTACGTGTACCCGGGCGCCAGTCACGGATGGGACAAGCGCGGCCAGGCCGACCGCGGTTACCTCTACGACGGCAAGATCACCGACGACGCGACAGCAAGGATGCTCGCATTCTTCACGAAGATCCGCTGACATTCCGTCAAGGGACAACGCGCAGCCCCACGCCTTCGCGCACGACGCCGATCGGCGCCGCCGCCTCGAAGCCCTGGTCGCGGAACACCGCGACCACGTCCTTGACGCTCTCGGGCGTGCAGCTGACGAGCAGACCGCCCGACGTCTGCGGGTCGGTGAGCAGGTCGCGCGCGACCGCGGGCAGGCTGTTGTCGAGCAGCACCTCGACGCCGTAGCCGGCCCAGTTGCGACCCGACGCGCCGGTGACGAAGCCGTCGCGCACCATCTCTTCGACGCCGGGCAGGATCGGCACCTTCGACCATCGGATCGTGATGCCGAGGTTGGCGCCCCGGCCGAGCTCGAGCGCGTGGCCCGCGAGGCCGAAGCCGGTGACGTCGGTGATCGCGTGCACGCCGGGCAGGTCGGCGAGGGCGACGCCCGGCGTGTTGAGCTTCGTCGTCGTCTCGATCAGGCGCTCGTAGCCGGCGGCGTCGAGCGCCTCCTTCTTGAGCGCCGCCGACAGGATGCCGACGCCGATGGGCTTGCCGAGGACGAGCACGTCACCCGCCTTCGCGTCGGCGTTGCGGCGCACCTTGCTCGGATGGACCAGGCCCATCACGACGAGCCCGTAGATCGGCTCGACCGAGTCGATCGTGTGGCCGCCCGCGATCGGAATGCCGGCCTGGCGGCACACCGATTCGACGCCGCGGATGATCTGGCCGATCTGCGCGGTGGTGAGCCTGTCGATCGGCATCGCGACGAGCGCGAGCGCCATGATCGGCCGGCCGCCCATCGCGTAGACGTCGCTGATCGCGTTGGTCGCCGCGATGCGGCCGAAGTCGAACGGGTCGTCGACGATCGGCATGAAGAAGTCGGTCGTCGCGATCAGCGCCTGCTCGTCGTTGAGCTTGTAGACCGCCGCATCGTCCGCGGTCTCGATGCCCACCATGAGCTCGGGCGGGATCATGCCGCCGCCGCTCGAGCGCAGGATCTCCGAGAGCACGCCGGGCGCGATCTTGCAGCCGCAGCCGCCGCCGTGAGAGAAGCTGGTGAGACGCAACGTGGGCGCGTCGAGCGGGACGCCGGAAGTCGAGGCTGTCATGAGGATCCGATCGAAAACGGGGTGCGAAACGGATTCTGTCAGTGCGCGCCGTTCCGTGCCGCCACGAGGTCCGCGACCAGAGCGCGCACCGCGCGCCGCTCGGCGCTCGGCAGGAACAGCGGCTCGCGCGCGGCGCACTGGGCGCGCAGGCGCTCGGCGAACGCCGCGTCGGACAGGAAGCGGCGCGCCAGCACCGCCAGCGCGGCGGCGTCGCCGACCGGGAAGTAGCCGTCGTAGTCGGCGCCGAGCAGGCCGACGTTGCCGTCGATCCGGCTCGCCAGCACCGGAACCCCCGATCGCACCGCCTCGATGACGACGTTGGCGCCGCCCTCCATGCGGCTGCAGTGGACCAGCGCGCCCGCGCGGGCGATCACGCGCCTCGCCGCCGCGTGGGAGAGTGCCCCGAGCCAGCGGTACGCGGGGCACGCGGCCATCGTCGCGCGCGCTTCGTCGGCGAGCCGCGCGTCGAGCGGGCCGCCGACGTGGACGATCGTCGGCGCGACGGCGTCGGCGGCGAGCAGGCGGGCGGCGCGGAACAGCGTCGCCGGGTCCTTCTCCTCGCGCAGGTGGCCGACCGCGACGAAGTCGGCGTCGCCCGCGGCGCGCGCGATCCGCCGCGCGGGCGCTGACTGGACGATCACCACCGCCTTGGCGCGGGTCGCCGCGTCGAGGCGCGCCAGCCCCGCCTCCTGCAGGACGACGACGCGGCTGGCACACTCGAGCGAATGCCATGTGCCCGCATCGACATCGAGGTCGCGATAGAGGTCGGTTCCCGTGAGCACGACGACGAGCGGCGCGTCGCTGCTGCGCTCGCGCCAGCGCGCGATCGGCGCTGCAGACCGGCGCGCGTGCAGGGCGATCAGCACGTCGATGCGCTCGTCTTCGGCCTCCGCGCCATCGACGCCGACGATGTCGACGCGAGCGACCGGCGCGAGGAAGCGCTGCCAGCGCGCCGCGGTGTGCCAGTTGCCGTTGTTGGCCACGGCGAGGGCCGGCGAGACGATGCGCACGCGCGGCAGCTCGACCGGCGGGTGTCGATGCGGCGCGTTGCGGTCAGCGCCGCGAGCACGGCGCGTCGCGGTCACGGCACTCATCGATCGATCATGGCACGGCGCCGCGCCGACGATGGCTGCTGACGCGCGCCGCCTCGCGGGCACCGCGCTCGCCGATGCGCTGCGCGATGCGCGCGCGACGACGCTCGCCCTCACGATGGACCGCGACGACGACGCCTGGCGCGTGCCGCAGCAGTCGGGCGTCAACCTGCCTGCGTGGGAGCTCGGCCACCTCGCCTGGTTCGCGGAGTTCTGGATCCTGCGCGGGCCGCATCGCGCCGGCGCCGCCGGCTTCGTCGAGGCGGCCCGGCCGCCGGCGATCGCCGGGCCCGACGCGATCTTCGACTCGGCCCGGCTCGCCCACGCCGACCGCTGGCGCGTCGCCCTGCCGTCGCGCGCCGAGCTCGCGGCGCGACTCGAGGCGCAGCTCGAGGCGTGCATCGACGCCATCCCGCGCGACGAGGACGACGATGCGGCGAACTACTTCCATCGCCTGACGCTGTTCCACGAGGACATGCACGGCGAAGCGTTCGCGTGGCTGCGCTCGACGCTCGGCTGGCCGGCGCCCGCGGGCATCGAGCCCTTGCCGTCGCTGCCGACGCCCGCGCCGCTGCGCCTCGAGGGCGGCGCCCTCGCGCTCGGCAGCGGGCGCGACCCGCGCGGCTTCGCCTTCGACAACGAGCAGCCCGCGCTGCCGGTTTCCGTCGCGCCGTTCGAGATCGATGCGGCGCCGGTGCGCAACGCCGAGTACCTCGAATTCGTCGAGGCGGGCGGCTACGACGATCCGGCGTACTGGCCGGGTCGGGCCGGCCCATGGCGGGAGCGACATTCGCTGTCGCATCCCTCGCGCTGGCGCAGGGCCGCGGGCGCGTGGCAGACGCGCTGGTTCGACCGCTGGTGGCCGCTCGATGCGACGGCGCCGGTCATCCACGTCTCGGCGTGGGAGGCCGAGGCGTATTGCCGCTGGGCCGGCCGCCGCCTGCCGCGTGCGGCCGAATGGGAATGTGCCGCGCAGGATGCACGGTTCGTGTGGGGACACAGCGTCTGGGAATGGACCGCCGACGCGTTCTTGCCCTACCCCGGCTTCGTCGCCGGACCGTACGCCGACTACTCGCGACCCTGGTTCGGCGATCATCGCGAGCTGCGCGGCGGCGCCTTCGCCACGGCCGGGCGGATGCACGACGCGCGCTACCGCAACTTCTTCGTCGCCGACCGCAGCGACGTCTTCGCGGGCTTTCGCACCGCGGCCCCTCAACGCTGAACGAAAGTGCTTCCATGACCTCCTTCCGCTCCCTCATCGCCGCCTTCGCGATCGCGCTCGGCATCGCCGCGCCGCCCGCGGTGCTCGCCCAGCCGGCCGGCGTGCTGCGCGTGTCGGCGATCCCCGACGAAGCGCCGACCGAGCTGCAGCGCAAGTTCAAGCCGCTCGGCGACTACCTGAAGAAGGAGAGCGGCCTCGACGTGCAGTTCGTTCCGGTCACCGACTACGCCGCCGTCGTCGAGGGCCTGGCGACCAACAAGCTCGACCTCGCCTGGCTCGGCGGCTTCACCTACGTCCAGGCGCGCCTGCGCACCAACGGCGGCGTGGTGCCGATCGTCCAGCGCGCCGAGGACGCCAAGTTCACGAGCCGCTTCATCGTGCCGACGACGAGCACGGCGAAGACGCTCGCCGACCTCAAGGGCAAGACCTTCGCGTTCGGCGCGCCGTCGTCGACCTCGGGCAGCCTGATGCCGCGCTACTACCTCCTGCAGGCCGGCATCGACCCCGAGCGCGACTTCAAGTCGGTCGCGTTCTCGGGCGCCCACGACGCGACGGTCGCGTTCGTCGCCGCCGGCCGCGCCGAAGCGGGCGTGCTCAACGCATCGGTGATGGACAAGCTGCTCGAGAGCAAGAACGCGAACGTCGAGAAGGTGCGCGTGCTCGCGATCACGCCCCCCTACTTCGACTACAACTGGACGGTGCGCCCGGGGCTCGACCCGGCGCTCACGAAGAAGCTCACCGACGCCTTCCTCAAGCTCGACCCGGCCAACCCGGCGATGAAGGAGATCATGGACCTGCAGCGCGCGAGCAGGTTCATTCCGACGCAGAACGCCAACTCCGACGGCATCGAGGCCGCAGCGCGCTCGGCCGGGCTCGTCAAGTAGGTTCCGAACAAGGCGACGGCGTGGTCAACGGGCTGTTCCTCGAGGGCGCCGGCCTCGTCCACCCGAACGGCCAGCGGGCGCTGCGCAACGTCTCGCTCAGCCTCGCCAGTGGCGAGCGCATCGCCGTGATCGGCCCGTCGGGCGCCGGCAAGACGACGCTCGTCCGCCTCCTCGGCACGTCGCTGCGGCCGACCGAAGGCCGCGTGTGCTTCGGCGACACCGACCCGTGGCAGGCCGGGGGCGCCGCGTTGCGACGGCTGCGCGCGCGCATCGGCGTCGTCCACCAGAGCCCGCCGATCCCGCCGCGGCTGCGCGTCGTCACCGCCGTCCTCGCGGGCCGGCTCGGCACCTGGCCGGCGTGGAAGGCGCTCGCCTCGCTCGTCGTTCCCGGCGATGCCGCCGGCGCGCGCGAAGCGCTCGATCGGCTCGACCTCGGCGACCGTGTCTTCGATCGCTGCGACCGCCTCTCGGGCGGGCAGCTGCAGCGCGTCGGCATCGCCCGCGTGCTGTACCAGCGGCCGGCCTTCATCCTCGCCGACGAGCCGGTGTCGGCGCTCGACCCGGCGCTGGCGGACCTCAGCGTCGGTGCGCTCGTCGCCGAGAGCGAAGCGAACGGCGCGACGCTGCTCGCGTCGCTGCACGCGGTCGACCTGGCGCTCAAGTGGTTCCCGCGCCTGGTCGGCATGAAGGCCGGCGAGATCGTCTTCGACCGGCCGACCGCCGCCGTCACGACGGCGATGCTGCACGACCTCTACGCGACCGAAGGCCGCGCCCTGCCGCAGCAAGGCGTCGACGTCCTGTCCGACGAGCGTCCGGCCAACGTGGTGATGCTCAAGCGCCCGGGCTGCCAATGAGCGTCGCCGCCGGGACGATGACGCCGCCGCCGGCGGTGCTGCGCGACCCGGCGGCGCGTTCGCGCGCGACCGCGCTCGTCGTCGCGCTCGTGGTCCTCTGGCCGCTGCTGTGGCTCGCCGAGTTCAGGCCGTGGCAGCTCTTCGCGAGCGGCAACCTGCAGGTGATGGGAAGCTTTCTCGCCGGCTTCCTGCCGCCGTCGACCGCGCCCGACTTCCTCGCCCTGCTCTGGAAGGCGACGCTCGAGACGCTGGCGATCGCGACTGCGGGGATCGCGCTGGCGTTTCTTATCGCCGTGCCGCTCGCCGTGATCGCCACGCGCGCGCTTTCGGTGTCGCGCATCGGGCCGGGCCCCGGTCGTGCGGTCGGCGGTGCGGTGCGCGCGGCGACGCGCGGCCTGCTCACGGTGCTGCGCGCGATCCCCGAGGTCGTGTGGGCGCTCGTCTTCGTCCGCGCGCTCGGCCTCGGCCCCGGGGCCGGGGTGCTGGCGCTCGCCGTCACCTACGGCGGCATGCTCGGCAAGGTCTACACCGAGATCCTCGAATCGGGAGACACGCGCTCGGCGCGCGCGCTCCTCGAGGCGGGCAGCCCGCGCTTCGGCGCGCTCTTCTACGCGCTCGTGCCGAGCACGGCGCAGGAGCTGGCGTCGTACACGGTCTATCGATGGGAGTGCGCGGTGCGCGCCTCGGTCGTGATGGGCTTCGTCGGCGCCGGCGGCCTCGGCCAGCTGATGGACCAGTCGATGAAGATGCTCAACGGCGGCGAGGCGAGCACGATCCTGCTCACCTTCCTCGCCCTCGTCATCGTCGCCGACGCGATGAGCGCGGTGATCCGGCGCGTGCTGTCGTGAGCGACTTCATGCGGCACCTCTCGTGATGAGCGCGATCGACAGCGCCGCCGCGCCACCCCTGGCGCGCCTG
>DATIDZ010000233.1:0-3317 GCA_035456045.1 Caldimonas sp. | reverse complement strand
ATGCGAGCCAGGCGATCGAGGAGTTGATCCTTGCTCGCGCTGTATCCGCGCTGCGTGGTCATCGCGCCCCCATCAGCCTCGATCTCCGACCGCACGACGCAGCACGACGGTGACGGCGATCGCGAGGACGGCGGCCCACCCGAGGGAGAGCAGCAGCTCGCTGCCCGCGTGGAACGTGGTGGAGAACGCGCCGTCGTACATCACGCGCGAGGGGCCGTAGCCGGGGAGCAGCACCGCCAAGCGGCCTGGCGTGACGTGGAACATCGGCGTCTGCACGACGCCGAGGTCCGTCATGACGAGGAACAGCATCAGGTACGTCGCCGCAAGCTTGTCGAGCAGGGCGCCGGCGAGCGCGCCGATCGCCGCGTAGATCAGCCCGAGCAGCATGAGCGACGCGATCAGCGGCGGCCAGGATGCGGCGTTGAAGTTCAGCGCGGTGACGATCGCCGAGACGGCGACGAGGAGCGCGGTGCCGGAGCTGAGGACGATGAGCCGGGCGAGGACGGTCTCACCGGGACGAAAGCCGGCGACGACGAGGCGGCGGTCGCCCCCCAGGGCTGACTGCATGACGAACACGCCCAGCAGCGCGGCGACGAACGCGATGACGACGCCGCCCATCCCGGCGCCGTGGAGGTCCTTCATCGTCGTCATGACGAAGACGCCGTCGGGCAGGCCGATGCGGCGCGGCGTCGCGAGGGTCTCGGCGATGCTTCGCGTGATGACATATGCCGGGATCACGACGATGAGGATCGGCACGAGCGGGCGGCGCCGCTGATCGCGGAAGGCCATCGTCGTCGCGGTGCGGGTGCGCGCCAGAGCGGTCATGACCGCGTCCTCGCGGCAGTCCAGAACGCAGCCAGGGCGATCGCGATGGCGCCGAGCGCGACGGCGGCCATCCCGAGCCAGTCGGCGCTGGGCGAGCCGTGCCCGCCGCCGGCGGCGATCAGCAGCTCCGCCGCGCTGCGCGTCGGCGTCCACCCGAACGCGCCGCTCGAGGTCATCTCGGGACTTGAGAACGCGTCGAGCGAGAAGAGCATGAGGACGAGCAGCGATCCTTCGAGCGCGCCTTTCACGAAGGCGCCGATCAGGGCGCCGAGACCGATGTAGATGACCGCGAAGCTGAGGATCGCGACGGCGGCATGGAGCGGGTGCCCGATGCCGCTGCGCAGCCAGAGGGTGACGAACGCGACGGCGCTGACCGCGGTGCCGATCACGAGCGCCGCGGCGATCCGCGCGACCGCGACGCGCCACGGGCCGAGGCCGGCGGCGGCGAGCCGACGGTCGGCGCCGCGCGAGGAGCTGACCTGGAAGAAGGCGAGCGTGCCGGAGAGGAAGGCGGCGGCCCAGCCGGCGCTGATCGCCGTTGCCGACTGGGTGGCGAGGGTCCCACCAAGGGCCTGGGCGAAGTCGCCGAGGACGCTGGCGAAGATGAGGACGAAGAAGGCCGGGATCGCGATCAGCAGGACGAGCGTCAGCGGCGCGCGCAAGTGCTCGCGGATGAAGGCGCCGGTGGTGGGCAGGGCCGCGCTCAGCATCCGCACACCCGCCCGTCGCGGATCTCGTACATGCGGTCGAGGCGCTCGCGCTCGGCGAGCAGGTGGGAGACGATGAGGATGCCCATCCCGGCGTCGCGGCGGCGCTCGGACATCTCCCAGAAGCGCAGGTAGGTCTCCCAATCGAAGCCGGCATAGGGCTCGTCGAGCAGCAGCAGCTGTGGGTCGTGCATCAGCGACAGGGCGAGGTTGAGCTTCTGGCGCGTGCCGCCGGAGAGCTCCTCGACGCGGTAGCCGCGGTACTTCGCGAAGTCGAGTTCGCCGACCAGCGCATCGATGGATCGAGACGCCTCGTCCTCCGCGAGCCCGTAGGCGCGGGCGAAGAGATCGAAGTGCTCGTCGACGGTCAGCTTGTCCCAGAGCATCGGGGTCTGAGGGCAATAGCCGAGCCGGGCCGGCCTGTCGACGACGCCGGCGTCGCGTGAGAGCAGTCCGACGACGATCTGCATCAGCGTGCTCTTGCCAGATCCGTTCTCGCCGACCAGGCCGACGAGCTCGCCTGGCCCGACCTCGAGGCTTGTGCCCTTCAGCACCGGGATCGTACGGCGCCGCGGCCAGATGCCGCGGTGAAAGCTCTTCTCCACGCCGGCGACCCGCAGCACAGCGGGTCGCTCGGCGCTATCGGCCTGTGTCTGGGGGGCTGTCGCGGTGCCTGGGGCCACGTTGCCAGCATCGCCAGCAGTAGCGCCGCGCACATCCGAAGCCCCTACCCCGTACGGGTACGGCTTTCCCGCAGTGTCCGTGGGCTTGACGCGCTCGCGCTGATCCCCTCCCTCTTCGCCATGGCGCTCGGCCTCGGCGCGTTCATCATCGCCCTCAGCAACCGCAGCGAGACCACGAGCGCCGCGGGAGCGAGCAGCGGCGTCGCCTCGTCGAGCACCGGCGCCACCGGCGCGACATCGGGCGGCATGATGGGCTCCGCCGGCACGTCGTCAGCCAGCATGATGACCGCGGCGGGCGGGCACGGCAGCTTCACGTCGGCGCAGATGACGGCGGCCGCCCACGGGAAGGTCTATGTCCAGCTCGGCGAGCCGCGCAGGGCATGATCGACGACATGGCTCCGAGCCGCAGCGGCCGCATGACGATGCGTCTGCGCCCGGGTACCTACATGCTGCTCTGCAGCGCGCCCGGCCACTACGCCGCCGGCCAGCACATCCCCTTCACCGTCACGTCCTGAGCATGGGCACCGACGTCTACTCCCAGCACGTGAGCTGACGTTCGTCGCGACCTCATGCCGAGCGCGCCACCATTGGGACGGTTGTCCCCACGCCGGACGTTCGTCACGGCAGCCGGATGAAGTGCGCGACCGACGGCACGCCGGCGGCGTCCAGGATGAACAGCATGTAGTAGCCGGGTGGAGCGATGTTCCCGTCGGCAGGCGCCTGCACGTGGATCCGGCCGGGGGCGCGGCCGGTGATCGGCAGTCGGACGTAGCGCTGGCCGGCGTCCGTGTGGTGCGTCATGGCGCATGGGCGGACGAGCGCGACGGAGTCGATGGTTCCTGCCTCGGGGGTGTCGATGTCCAGCGTCGCGCCGTAGGCGACGCTGGCGGGAGCGCCGGTGATCGTGGGCCGCGGGCCACGCAGGAGGTACGAGGGGGTGAAGACCTCGCGGTAGCGCTGGTCGCGCGCCGGCGCGCCTCCCTGGGTCGGGGCGACGCCGCCGGCGGTGAGCACGCGCCCGTCCGGGAGGAGCACGGCGATCGAGTGGTACTGGCGCGGGTGTGCCATCGGCGCGGTGGAGGCCCACTTGTTCGTCGCCGGG
>DATIDZ010000232.1:0-7656 GCA_035456045.1 Caldimonas sp. | reverse complement strand
GAGAACGCCGCCATGTAGACGCGCGAGACGTTGACCCCCATGCTCGCGGCGACCTCGGCGCTGTGGATGACGGCGAGCGTGATCTTGCCCTGGCGCGTGCGGTTGAGTCCCCACCAGACGGCGACGCCGACGACGACCGCGAGCGCGACCAGGAAGAAGTCGTAGCCGACCCACGTCTGCACGCCGACGTGCAGGTTGCCGAACAGGCTGTACGGTTGCGACACGTAGTACGGGTTCGCGCCCCAGAGCAGCTTGGTCGCGTCCTCGAGGATCAGGAACATCGCGTACGTCACGAGGACGAGCAGCACCTCGTCGCGGCCGTAGAAGAAGCGCAGCAGGCCGCGCTCGGTGAGCGGCGCCATCACCGCGGCGACCGCCACCGCGGCGAGCAGCATCGCGACGATGCTGAAGCCGGGCGCCCACTTCATCGTCGCCGCCCACGCGACGAAGCTCGCCGCCGCGTACGCGCCGATCGCGTAGAAGCTGCCGTGGGCGATGTTGAGGATCTTCAGCACGCCGAAGACCAGCGTCAGCCCGACGGCGACGATGAACAGCCACGACGCGTAGGTCAGGCCGTCGATCAGGATGGTGACGACGGCGTTCACCGCGGCTCCTGCCCGCGCGCTACGGGCAGCCCTTGGCGCCGGGGAAGCCGGCCTTGATCCAGTCCTCCGACTTCATGTTCGGCGGCGGGTTGACGCAGTCGGCGGGAAAGCGCTGGATGTCGTCGAGGACGACCATCTTCTTGGCGGCGTCGTAGCGCGTCTTGCCGATCGCCGTCTCCTGCACCGCCTGGTGACCGTCGCCGAGCGCCATGCGGATGCGGCCGGCGGGGGAGTCCCACTCGAGCCCGGTGAGCGCCGCGGCGAGCTGCTCGCCGGTCGGCTTCTTGCCGCCGTTGGCGGCCATCGCCTTCTCGACGGCGAGCTTCAGTCCGAGCAGCGACTGGACCATGCGGTACGGCGCCTGCACCGGGTAGACGTTGTAGGCCTTCGAATAGAGGTCCCACCACCAGTCGTTGAGCGCCGACTTCGGCGACATCAGGCCGTACGCGCCGCGCGCGCCGAGGATGACGCCGTTCGGCATCTTCTCGCCGAGGCCGGGCAGGACGTGGTCGGCGGCCGAGAAGACGACCTGCGTGCGCTGGAACAGTCCCCGCGGCCCGGCCTGCAGGATGAACGCCTGCAGGTCGCCGCCCCACAGGCTCGAGTGCGTCACGTCGGCGGGCTTGGCCATCAGCGCCGAGATCTCGGTGCCGTACTGGCCGGCGCCGAACTTGGGCAGCTGGTCCTCGCCCGGCTTGGCGCCGGGGTAGAGCTTCTCCATCGACAGGACGAAGTCCTTCTTCGAGTCCTGCCCCCAGGCGTAGTCCTGGTTGATCATGTTGAACGTCTCGACCTTGACGTTCTTCGCCTTCAGGTAGCGCGCCAGCGCGACGTTGTCCATCGCCGCGTGCGACGCGGTGCGGAAGACGTACTGCAGCTTGTTGTCCTCGAAGATGCGCGGCGTGCCGCAGTCGTAGAGGATGAGGAAGCGCTTCATCTCCTCGGCGACCGGCGCGACGGCGAGGCAGTCGCCCGAGCCGACGTAGCCGACGACGGCGTCGACCTTCTCGCGGTCGTAGAGGTTGCGCAGCTCCTGGACCTGCTTGGTCGCGCCGCCGTTCTCGTCGACGTACACGGCCTCGATCTTCATGCCGCCGAAGCCGGTCTTGTTGTACGGCGCGGGCGCGGCGCCCTTGTTGAAGGCGTCGACGAGCACCTTCGCGCCGTTGACGGCGGGGATGCCGAAGCTCTCGGCCGCCTGCCCGGAGAGGAAGCTGACGATGCCGATCTTGAACGTCTCCTGCGCCTGAGCCGCGCCGGCGCAACCGGCCGCGGCGGCGCCGGCGAGCGCGAGCGCAGCGAAGTGCCGGGATCTGTTGCGCGGGGTCTGCCTTGTCATGCCGGGTCTCCTGTGGGTGGTGCCGGGAAGAACCTCCGCGGCTGGCGGTCGAGCGCCGCCGGCATCTTTGCCCGGCCGGGCGGGCGTCGAAAGATCGATTACCCGGAGCCGGCCCGGCAGCGCGCCCCGACGTGCGCGACGATGGCGAGGTGAGCGACCGCGATCCCGTCCGCCTGTTCCTCGCCCTCTGGCCCGGGGAGAGGGTGCGGGTCCGGCTGGCGGCCTGTCGCGATGCCTGGCGCTGGCCGCGAGGCGCCAAGCCAGTCGCCGACGAGACGCTGCACCTCACCCTGCACTTCATCGGCGCTTTCGCACGAGCGCGCGTGGCCGAACTGGCGACGGCCCTCGCCGACGTTCCGGTCGCGCCGATGTCGCTGCGGCCGGGACGCGCGGAGGTGTGGCGAGGCGGCGTCGCGGTCCTCAAGATCGACGGCGACCCGGCGCTGGCCGAACTGCACGCGCGCCTGGGCGACGTCGTGACGAGCGCGGGGGTCGCGCTCGATGCGCGCCCGTTCGCGCCGCACGTGACGCTCGCGCGGCGCGCTGCCCGCGCGGACCCCCCGCCGCGGTCGCCCGCGTTCCGGTGGCGAGCCAGCGGCTTCGTGCTGGTCGAGTCGATCCCCGGCGGAGCGGCGCGCTACGAGGTGCTCGACCGATTCGGCGCCGCGCCTCCGGCGCGCAGCGACAGCGACTCCGGGTGACGTTCCATGTACGACGCCGCGTACTCGCACCGCGGCTCGACCTTGAGCCCGTTCGCGCGCGCGTGGTCGAGCGCGGCGCGGACGAGCGCCCCGGCGACGCCGCGGCCCTCGAGGGCCGGATCGACTTCGGTGTGGACGATCGTCATGACGTCGCCGCGCACCGTGTACTCGAGCCGGCCCGCGTGGCCGTCCACGTTGGCGTCGATGCGGTGCGCCTCGGGGTGATGAACCGGCGTCGTCATGGGCGGGTCGCGCCTTCCCTCAGGTCTTCGAGAACAGCGATGCGAGAAGGCCGGTGGACTTGCCCTTGCCGTCGTTGGCCGCTTCGTCGGCCGAGTCGTCGTCCGAGGCCGCGGGCACGAGCGCCAGCTTGCGCGCCTCGAGCTCGCCGCGCAGGGCGACGAGGTCCATCCCCGAGCGGCGGCACTGGCCGAACATCTCGGTGTGCTCCTCGACGACGTGGTGGGTGATGTACTCGCCGAGCACCTTCACCTTGGCATCGTACTTGTCGTCGTCGGGGTCGCCGCCCTCGATCTGGGCGATCAGGTCCTTCGCCGACGCGTGCTCGATGTCGGCCTCGTCGAGCAGGTCGGCATCGATGCCGGCGCGGCGCGCCGCCGGATAGAAGATCTCCTCCTCGATCGTCGTGTGCGCCTTGAGCATGTCGCAGATCGTCTGCGCCAGGGTGCGGCGCTGCTCGGCGGGCGCTTCCTTCCTGGCCAGCCGCTCGTACTGCTTGAACAGGGCATCGACCTCGAGATGATCGTCGGTCAGCAGGTCGACGGCGTCGGCTTCGCGCATCGTCTTCGGCGCCGTGTTCTCCGCCGTCTTCTCCGCCTTCGGCGGCTTCGGCGCGGTGCGCGTCGTCGTGCGCGACTTCTTCGCCGCCGGCGCGGCGTTGGTCCGCTTCATCGCCGGCGACGCCGACTTGCCGGCGCGGCGCGCCGACGCCGACGCTGACTTGCGAGCGCCGCCCGACGATGACCGTCCCGCGACCGAGGTCGACTTCTTCGCCGCCGAGCCGCTCTTCTTGGCCGACTTCTTGGCCGAGGCGCCCGACTTGCTGGCCGAACCCTCCGACGAGCGGGCGGCACCCGCGCTCTTCTTCGCTGCACCCGACTTGCCCGCGCGCGAGCTCGTGCCTGCGCTGCTGCTGCTCTTCGTCATCAGCGCCTTGCGCTCCGGCGATGCGCGGTCGGACTTCGCGTAGGCCATCTCGTAGGGTTCGCTCTTGTTGAGACGCTTGCGGTCGGCAGAGCGGCCCCGGGTCGTGTTGTCAGCCATCGACGTTCTCCTGGGAGTTGCGGCGCATCGCCATCGATGCGGTGGTGCGCAGGCACCGCCCGGAACCATAGGAGAACGCGCCCACGCCCGATAGGGCACGGTGCCGGCAGCGCATGCGGGCGCGAACCTGATGCGCGTGAGAGAAAAGGCCTACTTCGCGCTGCGCTTTCGCGGCGGCCGCACCGGCGGCGCCGGCGGCACGGCGGCCGGGCTCTGCGTGATCAGGTCGAGGAGCGCTCGCACCCTGGCGGGAACCATTCGTCCGCTCGGCATCACGGCCGCGATCTGCATCGGCGCGGGACGCATCGCGGGCAGTAGCTCGACGAGCTCGCCGCGCTCGAGCCGATCGAGCACCATGTAGTGGGGCACCTGGCCGATGCCCATGCCGCAGACGGCGGCGCGCACGATCGCGTCGCCCTCGTCGACCCGGATGCGCGAGCGCGGCATGACCGTCGTGCTCCGGCCGCGCGACCGGAAGTGCCAGGGCCGGTCCTTGCCGGTGCTCGGGACGCGGAACAGCACGGCCGCATGGCGTGCGAGGTCGGCCACCGTCTTCGGGACGCCGGCCCGCGCCAGGTACGAGGGGGCGGCGAACAGCAGCAGCTCCTGGCGGCCGAACGGGCGGGCCACCAGCGTGGAGTCGGCGAGCGGGCCGGTGCGGATCGCGACGTCGACGCCTTCCTTGACGAGGTCGACGTAGAGGTCGGAGAAGCGCGCATCGATCGCCAGGCGCGGGTGCTGCGCGGCGAGGCGGGCGAGGAGCGGCAGCATGACGACGCGGCCGAACGTGACCGGCATGTCGATCCGCAGGGTCCCGCTCGGCTCCTCGCGCGTGCCCGACGCTTCCTCCCGCAGCAGCTCCAGCTCGGCGAGGACGCGCTGGCAGCGCGCGAACAGCCGCTCGCCGTCGTCGGTCAGCGTCACCTGGCGCGTCGTCCGGTGAAACAGCCGCACGCCGAGCTGTACCTCGAGCCGCGACACCGCCTTGGCGAGCGTCGATGGCGTGCAGCCCATTTCCCGCGAGGCCGCGGCGAAGTTGCCGCGCTTGGCCGTCTCGGCAAACGCCAGGAGCGGCTGCAGGCCGTGCATCGACTGTGTCATCTCCTTCCTCAATGAAACGACATTGCGGGATCTTCTCACGGGCCGTTGCCGTTTCGATACTGCGTTCCCGTTCACCACCCTTTCACAGGAGATCGTCATGCAGACCCTTGCCCCGATCGTTCGCAGCCAAGACGTCGCGCCGCTGCGCGTGCTCGGCACCGAAGTCCGCTTCCTATGCGAAGCCGAGAGCACGCGCGGCGCGTGGTCGCTGATGGAAGTGACCTTGCCGCTCGACGCGGGACCGCCGCCGCACGTCCACGACTGGGACGAGGCCTACTTCGTGATCGCGGGCGAGGTCGATTTCAGCGTCGGCGATCGCCGATTCACCGCCCGAGGCGGCGACTTCGTCTACACCCCGGGCGGCGTCGCCCACGGCTTTCGCGGCAGCTCCGCGAGCGCCGCGAAGCTGCTCATCTTCGATGCGCCGGCCCATGCCGGGACGTTCTTCCGGCGTGTCGACCGCGAGGTGCAGTCGCTTCCCGGCGACCTGCCGAAGGTGGTCGGCATCGGCGCCGACACCGGCATTCACTTCCTCGCCGCGGCGTGAGCGGGTGCGGTGCGCGCCCGCTCCGCCGGGCGCCTTGCGTCACGGGTACGTCGTCGACGCCGGCTCGCCCGCCTGCATGAGCCGCTGCGCCGGGCTGGCGTCGGCCGGCGCCGGGCCGCCCTGCAGCCGTCCCATCGGCGTGCTCGGCTGCAGCGCGATGCCGCGCATCTCGGCCGGCGAGCGAGGAAAGCCCGAACGGCCGCGGTAGTCGCGCGAGGAGCGCTTCTCGCGCTTGCGCGACGGCGGCGACTTCTGCGCGACCGTCATGTCGAGGTAGGCGATGCCGATCAGCATCGCCATCGACGTCAGCGTGCGCAGCGGCCGGCCGCGCGTCACGAGGCCGGCGCCGACGGTCGCGACGTCGAGCGCGTCGCCGGCGACGCGGCCCCAGAGCCACGGCGACGGATCCTTCGAGGCGAGGATGCCGATGCCGGTGCCGATCTCGCGCACGCCGAAGGCGCGCGTCAGCGTCGGCAGGTTCGGCGCGCCGGCGATGCGGGCCATGCGCCGGGGCATCGCGAGCTCGGCCAAGCCGAGGCCGATGCCGAACCAGCCGAGGGCGCGCGCGGGCGATCGCATCGGGCCGAGCGGGCGACTGGGCAGGACACGGGACAGCGGGTGCGAGGTGCTGGTGCTCATGGGTTCTCCTTGACGAGGGGCTGCGGTCGGGCGCGGTGCGGTTCGAAGCCGCGGCTCATGGCTTCATGACGACCTTGATGCAGCCGTCCTCCTTGTCGCGGAAGGTCTTGTACATCGACGGTCCGTCCTCGAGGCCGACGGTGTGCGTGATGACGAACGAGGGATCGATCTGGCCGTCGGCGATGCGCTGCAGCAGGTCGTCGGTCCAGCGGTTGACGTGGGTCTGGCCGGTCTTGACCGTCAGGCCCTTGTTCATGAGCGCGCCGAACGGGATCTTGTCGACCATGCCGCCGTAGACGCCGGCGATCGACAGCGTGCCCGCCGGGCGGCAGACGTACATCATCTCGCGCAGCACGTGCGGACGGTCGCTCTCGATCATCACCGACTGCTTGACGCGGTCGATCATCGAGTCGATCGAGCGCAGGGCGTGCGCTTCCATGCCGACGGCGTCGATGCACTTGTCGGGGCCCTTGCCCGCCGTCAGCGCCTGCAGCCGCTCGAGGACGCTCTCCTCGTCGAAGTCGATCGTGATGGCGCCGCCGGCGCGCGCCATGTCGAGCCGCTCCGGAACGTTGTCGATCGCGATGACCTGCTCGGCGCCGAGCATGACCGCGCTCCTGATCGCGAACTGGCCGACCGGGCCGGCACCCCAGACCGCGACGGTGTCGGTCGGCTGGATGTCGCACTGCGCTGCCGCCTGCCAGCCCGTCGGGAAGATGTCGCCGAGGAAGAGCACCTGCTCGTCGGTCAGGCCGTCGGGAATCTTGACCGGTGCGACGTCGGCGTACGGCACGCGCACGTACTCGGCCTGGCCGCCCGCGTAGCCGCCGGTCAGGTGCGTGTAGCCGAACAGGCCCGCGGTCGTGTGGCCGAAGGTGAGGTCGCCGAGGTCCTTCTTGCGGTTGGTGCGCTCGCACACCGACCAGTTGCCGCGCCGGCACTGCTCGCAGTCGCCGCAGCAGATCGTGAACGGGACGACGACGCGGTCGCCGACCTTGAGCTTCCTGTTCTCGGCGCCGACCTCGACGACCTCGCCCATGAACTCGTGACCGACGATGTCGCCCGACTTCATCCCCGGCATGAAGCCGTCGAAGAAGTGCAGGTCCGAGCCGCAGATCGCGCAGCAGCTCATCTTGATGATGGCGTCGCGCGGGTGCTCGATCTGGGGATCGGGGACGGTCTCGTAGCGGATGTCTTGCTTGCCGTGCCAGCAGAGGGCTTTCATGGGCGTGCTCCAGGAGGTCGAGACGCGTGTGCGGCAATGGCCATGCCGGCGCGCGCTCGCGGCGTTCCTACGCGGTCGCGCGCCGCCTTCCGACGGCTGCGCGCCGCGCTGCGGGCCAAGATGCCGCGTGGCCTTCCGCTCCATCGCGTCGCTCTCGCTCAGCTTCGGGCTCGTCTCGATCCCGGTGAAGGTGTACTCGGCCACCGAGAGCCGCG
>DATIDZ010000231.1:0-7347 GCA_035456045.1 Caldimonas sp. | reverse complement strand
CAAGTCGCTCAACTTCATCGCGCGGCTCGCCGGCAAGGACGCGTTCGGGCGCCGCAACACCGCGACCATCGTCAAGGTGCCGCGCGTCCTGCCGCGCGTGATCCGCCTGCCGCGCCTGGGCGGCAGGAAGGGGCAGTCGTTCGTGCTGCTGACGAGCGTGATCCGCGCCCACCTCGCCTCGCTCTTCCCCGGCCGCGAGGTCGAGGCCTTCTCGCAGTTCCGCATCACGCGCGATTCCGACCTCGAGGTCGACGCCGACGTGAGCAACCTGCGCCAGGCGCTGCGCTCCGGCCTGACGACGCGCCACTTCGGCGAGGCGGTGCGACTCGAGGTCGTCGACACCTGTCCGCCCGAGCTGTCGCAGTTCCTCCTCCAGCAGTTCGGTCTTTCGCCGCTCGCGCTCTACCGCGTCAACGGGCCGGTGAACCTGGTGCGGATGAACGAGCTCATCGACCTCGCCGATGCGCCGGCGCTCCGCTTCGCGCCGTTCGAGCCGGCGCCGCCGGCGACGCTGCAGCGGTCGCAGCCGATGTTCGACCGCATCCGCCGTGGTGCGCTGCTCCTGCACCATCCGTTCGAGTCGATGGAGCCGGTCGTCCGCTTCCTGCGCGAGGCCGTCAACGACCCCGACGTCCTGGCGATCAAGCAGACGATCTACCGCGCCGGCAGCGTCTCGCCCTTGATGGACCTCCTGATCGAGGCGGCGCGGCGCGGCAAGGAAGTGATGGCCGTCGTCGAGCTGAAGGCGCGCTTCGAGGAAGAGGCCAACATCAACTGGGCCGAGCGGCTCGAGGCGGTCGGCGCCCAGGTCGTGTACGGTGTCGTCGGCCTGAAGACGCACGCCAAGCTGCTGCTCGTGACCCGGCGCGAGAAGGAGGGCCTCAAGCGATACGCGCACCTGTCGACCGGCAACTACAACCTGACGACGGGACGCCAGTACACCGACGTCGGCTACTTCAGCGACGACGAGGACGTCACCGGCGACGTCGAGGCGGTCTTCCAGCAGCTCGCGAGCCTCGGCCGGACGCGGCCGCTGCGCGTGCTGCTGCAGGCGCCGTTCACGCTGCACCGGCAGATGCTCGCGAGCGTCGCGCGCGTCGCCGAGGCGGCGGCCGCCGGTCACCGTGCGCGCATCGTCGTCAAGATCAACGCGCTCACGGACGCGGCGCTCATCGCGGCGCTGATCGGCGCCGGCCAGGCCGGCGCGCAGATCGATCTCATCGTCCGCGGCGCCTGCGTCCTGCCGCCCGGCATCGCCGGCGTCACCGACCGGATCCGCGTCCGCTCGATCGTCGGCCGGTTCCTCGAGCACACGCGCGTCGCCTACTTCCGCTGGGGCGACGGCGACGACGACGAGGCCGTCTATCTCTCGAGCGCCGACTGGATGGGTCGCAACATGTTCGGCCGGATCGAGGTCGCGTGGCCGGTGCGGCATGCGGCGCTGCGCCAGCGCGTCATCGACGAATGCCTCGTGCCTTACCTACACGACGACAAGGACGCTTGGCTCCAGCGCAGCGACGGCACGTACCATCGCGCCGGAAGCGGCACGATCTCGGCGCAGGAAGCGCTGATGCAGCGCTTCGACGCAGGACACTGACGACATGGATCTGATCCTCTGGCGCCACGCCGAAGCCGAGGATGCGCGGGGCAACGACGACCTCGGCCGCGCCTTGACCGCACGCGGCCGCAAGCAGGCCGCGCACATGGCGGCGTGGCTCGCGACCAGGCTCCCGGCGACGACGCGCATTCTCGTCAGCCCGGCCGTGCGCTGCCAGCAGACCGCGGCGGCGCTCGGGCGGCCGGTCATCACCGTCGACGCCATCGCGCCGAACGCGAGCGCCGGGGCGGTGCTTCGTGCGGCCGGCTGGCCGGAGGCCAGCGGGGCAGTCCTCGTCGTCGGTCACCAGCCGACGCTCGGCGAGACGGCGGCGCGCGCGATGGGCGAGGGCGACGAGCACTGGCAGGTCCGCAAGGGCGCCGTCTGCTGGCTGCGCAGCGACCCCGACCGGCCGGGCGTCGCCGTGGTCCACGCGCGCAAGGCGCCCGACGAGCTCTAGGCGTCTTCGGCGACGATCAGGCGCGGCGCCAGCGCCAGCCCCGTCCTCGCCCACGCCTCGGCTTCGTCGCGAAGCAGGTGGACCGCGCGCGGGTGGGACTCGGCCCAGTCGTTGTCCAGCGCGATCGTCGGCGTGCCGCGGTCGACGCTCAGCGTGATCGCCGCCGCGCCGGGGTCGTCGCGGGCGTGGCAGGCGATGACGGCGAGGCGCAGGCACAGCAGGTGCAGCGCGAAGGCCGGATCCTGCAGCGCCGCCTCCATCTTGCGCAGGCCGCCGCGCTGGCCGAGGACGAGCTGGCCGATGCGGCGCAGCTGGCTCTGCGAGAAGCCGGCGGCATCGACGTGGGCGAGCAGGTAGGCGCTGTGGTGGTGGTGGTCGTGGTGCGAGATCATCATCCCGGCCTCGTGCAGGGCGGCGGCCCAGCCGAGTTCGCGCCGCGCCTCGGGAGTCGCCATCGGCGCGGCGCTGTCGAGCAGCTCGAGCGCCAGCTCGCCGACGCGGCGCGCCTGCGCGAGGTCGACCTCGAAGCGGCGCTGCAGCTCGCGCACCGACGCGTCGCGCAGGTCTTCGCCGCCGGCTCGCCGCTCCGCCGCCTGGCGCGCCGCGAGATCGAAGATCACGCCCTGGCGCAGGGCACCGCGCGCCGGCTTGAGCGCGGCGATGTCGAAGTGCGTCGCGAGCGTGTAGAGAATGGCGAGGCCGCCGCCGATGACGGCGCGGCGATCGCTCCGGAGGCCGGGCAACGCGAGCTTGTCGGCATGGCCGGCGACGAGGCACTGCTCCATCAGCCAGCGCAGGCCGGCCGGGGTGACGCGACCGTCGCTGATGCCGCTTGCCGCCAGCACCTGCGAGACCGCGCCCACGGTTCCCGACGAGCCCAGCGCCTCGCGCCAGTGGCGCGACGCGAACGGCTCGAGCGCTTCCTCGAGCTCCGCGCCGGCGGCGATCTGGGCTTCGCGAAACGCTCGTTCGCTGAAGCGGCCCTCGATGAAGTACTTCAGCGACAGGCTGACGCTGCCGACCTGGAACGACTCGGCGCGTTTCGGCCGCGTGCCGCGGCCGAGGATCATCTCGGTCGAGCGGCCGCCGATGTCGATCACCAGTCGAGGCACCGTCGACGGCTGCAGGCGAGCGACGCCGGCGAAGATGAGGCGCGCCTCCTCGCGGCCCGAGACGATCTCGATCGGCTGTCCGAGGACCGATTGCGCGCGCACCAGGAAGGCGTCGCGGTTGTGCGCTTCGCGCAGCGTCTGCGTCGCCACGGCGCGCACCTGTCGCGGCGCGAAGCCGTCGAGGCGGCGCGCGAAGCGGGCCAGGCAATCGAGGCCGCGCGCCGCCGCTTCGTCGTTGAGGAAGCCGGCCGCGTCGAGGCCGGCGCCGAGCCGGACGGTCTCCTTGAGGTAGTCGATGCGGCGATAGCGCCCGCGCTCGAGCTGGCCGATCTCGAGCCGGAAGCTGTTCGAGCCCATGTCGATCGCCGCCAGCTGGCCGGGCCAGCGCGACCTGTTGTCGCGCGGGGTCGAAGTGGGCTGCATGCGCGCATTGTCGCGGCTGCATCGCCGGCTGAACGCGCGAGAAGGTTCCTAGAATGCGCTCCCACTCCAGCGCCCGACTCCTCCCATGCCGTGCCCCGACCTCGATTGCGTTCCTGCGCTCGCCTGGGCGTGGAGTCTCCGCGCGCGTTGCACGAGCGACGGCGCGTGAGGCGCGTGCCGGCGGCCGCGCAAGCGACTGCGCCGCGGCGGGATCGCGCGTGACGCTCACCTGGATCGTCGTCGCCACCGCGCTCGGCGGCCTGCTCTCGGTGATCGTGGCCGCGGCGCTGACGCTGGCGGTGCTGTCGAAGGTCGTGCACCACCTCGTCAGCCTCTCGGCGGGCGTGCTGCTCGCCACCGCGCTCCTCGACATCCTGCCCGAAGCGTTCTCGGCCAAGGCGCCGCCGCAGGCGCTGTTCGCGACGCTGCTCGGCGGCCTGCTGTTCTTCTTCCTGCTCGAGAAGGCCGAGCTCTATCGCCACAGCCATCACCACGAAGGCGACGAGCACCATCACCATCACGGCTTCGACCGGCTGCAGGCCGGGCGCGGCGGCTGGAGCGTGATCCTCGGCGACAGCATCCACAACTTCTGCGACGGCATCATCATCGCCGCCGCCTTTCTCGCCGACACGCGCCTGGGCGTGGTCACGTCGCTGGCGATCATCGCGCACGAGATCCCGCAGGAGGTCGGCGACTACATCGTCCTGCTCAACGCCGGCTTCTCGCGCGGCCGCGCGCTGCTCTTCAACGCGCTCTCGGGACTCGCCGCGGTCGCCGGCGGCGTCATCGGCTACTTCATCGTCGGGCCGTGGCAGTCGTACTTCCCGTATCTGCTCGTGATCGCGTCGAGCAGCTTCATCTACGTCGCCGTCGCCGACCTGATCCCGCAGCTGCAGCATCGGCTGACGCTGCGCGAGACGGCGGCGCAGCTGTTCTGGCTCGGCGCGGGGCTGGCGATCGTCCTGCTGGCGACCAGCCAGCTGCGCTGAGGGGCGCCGTCAGCGGACGACGAGCACCGGCACCGTCGTGTGCTTGAGAACGTCCTGCGTCTCGCTGCCGAGGAAGAGCGACGCCAGGCCGCTGCGGCCGTGCGAGCCCATGACGAGGAGGTCGCAATGCTGCTCGGCCGCATGGGCGACGATGGCCTCCCACGGCTGAAGCCCCTCGACCGTCTGCGCCTGGCAGGGGACGCCCGCGGCCTTGCACGCCTCGGCGACGGCGCTCACGTGCTTGGTCGCCGTGCGCTCCTGCGCGTCGAAGAACTCCTGTGGCGGAGTCGGCTGCATCTCGGCGACGGCGCCGTACGGGAACGGCTCCTTGACGCAGAGCGTCACGATCTCGGCGCCGACGGTCTTCGCCAGCGCGATCGCGGTGGCGACGGCGCGGCCGCTCAGCTCCGAGCCGTCGGTGGGGACGAGGATTCGCTTGAACATCGTGGCGCCTCCCGGTTACGGAACTGCAACTCGCGCCCGATCTTCGCACCGGCGCCGGGCGCCGTCATCCGGGCGGCCCCGCCGTCGCTCTCAGCCGCGCGCGATCGCCCGGTCCGGGTCCGACGACCACTCGCTCCAGGAGCCGGGATAGAGCAGCGAGCCGCCAAGGCCGGCGTGCTCCATGGCCAGGAGGTTGTGGCAGGCGGTGACGCCCGAGCCGCACGAGTGGATCACTTCGTCGGGGCGGCGATCGCCGAGGAGGGCGCGGAACTCGTCGCGCAACCGCTCCGGCGCCTTGAAGACGCCGCCCTCGCCGAGGTTCTCGCGGTGGAACCGGTTGAGCGCGCCCGGGATGTGGCCGGCGACCGGATCGATCGGCTCGACCTCGCCGCGGAAGCGCTCGCCGCTGCGCGCGTCGACGAGCGCGTGCCGCGGGGGGCGCGCGGCGACGCCGCCGGCATCGACGCTCGGCGCGAGCGACGGACGATCGGGATACGGCGTCGAGGTCGGCACCGGGGCGGGCGAGGGCTGGTCGGTGAGCGTGCCGCCAGCGCGCTGCCACGCGGACAAGCCGCCGTCGAGGACCGCGACGGCCCGGTGACCGAGCCAGCGCAGCATCCACCAGAGACGCGCGGCGTAGACGCTGCCTTGCGCGTCGAGCGCGACGACCTGCGTCTCCGGACCGATGCCGAGCGCGGCGACCGTGCGCGCGAAGTCGCCTCGGGCCGGCAGCGGATGGCGGCCGTTGCGTCCGCTCTTCGGTCCGCTCAGGTCGCGGTCGAGATGGAGGTAGTGCGATCCCGGCAGGTGCGACGCGCGGAAGCGCTTCTCGCCAGCGTCGGTGTCGGCGAGGTCGAAGCCGACGTCGACCACCACCGGCTTGTAGCCAGAGGAGAGCAGCGCGGCGAGCTCGCTCGCGCTGATCAACGTCGTGAAGGCGCTTGTCATGCGGCAAGGGCGCTTCAGCGCATCGCCTTCTGGTACCACTCGTGGAACTGCTGCATGCCGTCTTCCATCGGGCTCTGGTAGGGGCCGAAGTCGTCGTCGCCGCGCTCGTGCAGGGCGCGCCGGCCGGCGTCCATGCGCAGCGCGATCTCGTCGTCCTCGGCGCAGGTTTCCCAGTACGCTGCCTGCTCCGCCTCGACGAACTCGCGCTCGAAGGCGTGGATGTCCTCGGGGTAGTAGAACTCGACGATGTTGAGCGTCTTCTGCGGTCCCTTGGGCACGAGCGTCGAGACGACGAGCACGTGCGGGTACCACTCGACCATCGTCGCCGGGTAGTAGGTCAGCCAGATGGCGCCGTGGCGCGGCACCGGATCGTCGAAGCGGCCCTCGCGGTAGGCGAGCACGGCATCGTGCCACTTGCGATAAGCCGGCGAGCCGGGCTTGGCCAGCTCGTTCTTCGGGCCCACGGTCTGCACCGAGTGGTGCGGGCCGAACTCCCAGCGCAGGTCCTCGCAGGTGACGAACTGGCCGAGCCCCGGGTGAAACGGCGCGACGTGGTAATCCTCGAGATAGACCTCGATGAAGGTCTTCCAGTTGTAGTCGCACTCGTGCAGCTTGACGCTGTCGAACACGTAGCCGGTGAAGTCGAGCTCGCGCGACGGGCCGATGGCGGCGAGCTCGGCGGCGACGTCGCGCCGGGGCGCACCGGGTCGGGCGGGCACGTCGAAGACCATCCCGTTCCAGGTCTGGACCGGAAAGTTGCCGAGGTCGCGGCACGGGTCGTCGGCGAAGTGCGGGGCGCCGATCAAGCGGCCGCCGAGGTCGTAAGTCCAGCGATGCAGCGGGCAGACGATGTTCGATCCGGTGTTGCCGCGGCCGCGCAGCATCACCGCCTGGCGATGCCGGCAGACGTTCGAGACGAGGCGCAGGCCCTCGGGCGTGCGCAGCAGGGCGCGGCCTTCGTTCTCCTGCGGCAGCGCGTAGTAGTCGCCGAGCTCCGGGACGGCGAGCGAATGGCCGATGTAGCGCGGGCTGCGTGCGAAGAGGCGGTCGACCTCCCGCTCGTACAGGGCCGGGTCGAAGTAGCTTCCGACGGGAAGCGGCGACTGGGCCGGGGCGAGCGCTTCGGGGGTGACGCGCAGGTCGGACATGGCGTGAGGGAGCCTCCTGGGATGCGTTGGCACAACGCGGGCCTGACGGATGGCGGCAGTGCCGCCGCGACGGCCGAAGGGCCGCGGATTGTACCCAGCGGCCCCGCGGCGAGGATCGGACGGCGCGCCTCCGGCCCGCGGCGACCGAGGTGCAGGGCGCCCGCGCTTTCGAGGGGCATCTGGGGCCGGGGCGGCTGACTACAATCGTCTCTTTTCTGCACATTGA
>DATIDZ010000230.1:0-3139 GCA_035456045.1 Caldimonas sp. | reverse complement strand
CTGCCTGTCGGGGATGTTCGAGCGCAACGACGACGTGCTCTACATCTGCTACGACAACGAGGCGTACATGAACACCGGCGTGCAGCGCAGCTCGGCGACGCCGCCGGCGGCGCGCACGGCGACGACGATGGCGGTCGGAGCGCAGCCCGGCGCCGACTTCGGCAAGGGCAAGAACGTGCCGCGCATCGCCATGGCGCACGAGATCCCGTACGTCGCCACCGCGACCGTCGCCGACCTGCACGACCTGGAAGCGAAGGTCGAGCACGCGATGTCGATCCGCGGCGCGCGCTACCTGCACATCCTCGTGCCGTGCCCGCTCGGCTGGGGCTCGGCGAGCCACGACACGATCCGCTTGGCGCGGCTGGCCCGCGAGACCGGCATCTTCCCGGTGTTCGAGGCCGAGCACGGCGAAGTGACGCGGGTGACCAAGATCCGCCACCGCGTGCCGGTCGAGGAGTACCTCAAGCCGCAGCGGCGCTTCGCCCACCTGTTCGGCGCCAAGGGCCACCCGGAGATGCTCGCCCGCATCCAGGCGGACGCCGACAAGAACATCCGCCGCTACCGGCTGCTCGACGAAGAGACCCCAGCATGACCATGCAGAAGCCCTTCGCCATCACGCTCGACCCGGGGTCCTCGCTCGCCAACAAGACCGGGTCGTGGCGCACCGAGCGGCCCGTCTACGTCGACCGGCTGCCGCCCTGCAACGGGCAGTGCCCCGCCGGCGAGGACATCCAGGGCTGGCTCTTCCACGCCGAGAGCGGCAACTACGAGGCGGCGTGGCGGCACCTGACGCGCGACAACCCGTTCCCGGCGACGATGGGGCGCGTCTGCTATCACACCTGCGAAGGCGTCTGCAATCGCGGCAAGATCGACGCGCCGGTCGGCATCAACTCGGTCGAGCGCTTCCTCGGCGACGAGGCGCTCAAGCACCGCTGGCGCTTCGAGGCGCCGCCGGTCGAGTCCGGCCGCCACGTGCTCGTCGTCGGCGCCGGCCCGTCCGGCATGTCGGCGGCCTACCACCTGCGCCGCCTCGGCCACGCCGTCACGGTGATGGATGCGGGCGCGGCGATGGGCGGAATGATGCGATTCGGCATCCCGAAGTACCGGCTGCCGCGCGACGTGCTCGACGCCGAGATGCAGCGCATCGTCGAGATGGGCGTCACGGTCAAGCTCGGCAGCAAGGTCGACGACATCGCGCGGACGATGAAGGACGGCAACTTCGCCGCCGCGTTCCTCGCCGTCGGTGCGCACATCGCCAAGCGCGCCTTCATCCCGGCCAAGGACTCGGCGCGAATCCTCGACGCGGTCCAGGTCCTGCGCTCGATGGAGGGCGAGGCGCCGCCGATGCTCGGCCGGCGTGTCGTCGTCTACGGCGGCGGCAACACGGCGATCGACGTCGCGCGCACGGCCAAGCGCCTCGGCGCGACCGAGGCGGTCATCGTCTACCGGCGCACGCGCGAGAAGATGCCGGCGCACGACTTCGAGGTCGAGGAGGCGCTCGAGGAAGGCGTCCAGGTCAAGTGGCTGTCGACGATCAAGGAGTCGTCCGGCGGCTGGCTGACCATCGAGCGGATGGAGCTCGACGACAAGGGCAACCCGCAGCCGACGGGCAAGTTCGAGACGCTCGAGGCGGACTCGGTCGTCCTCGCGCTCGGCCAGGACGTCGATCTCTCGCTGCTCGAGGGCGTGCCCGGCCTCAAGATGGACGACGGCGTCGTCGAGGTCGATCCGACGACGATGATGACCGGCTACCCCGGCCTCTTCGCCGGCGGCGACATGGTGCCGGCGGAGCGCAACGTCACCGTCGCCATCGGCCACGGCAAGAAGGCAGCGCGCCACATCGATGCCTGGCTGCGCGGCACGCAGCTGGTGACGCCGCCCAAGCACCCGACCGCGACGTTCGAGCGGCTGAACACGTGGTACTACACCGACGCGCCGAAGACCGTGCGGCCGCAGCTCGACCTCGCCCGGCGCACGAGCAGCTTCGACGAGGTGCAGGGCGGCCTCACCGAGGACAACGCGCTCTTCGAGGCGCGCCGGTGCCTCAGCTGCGGCAACTGCTTCGAGTGCGACAACTGCTACGGCGTCTGCCCGGACAACGCCGTCGTCAAGCTCGGCCCCGGCAACCGCTTCGCGTTCAACTACGACTACTGCAAGGGATGCGGAGTCTGCGTCGCCGAGTGCCCGTGCGGGGCGATCGAGATGGTTCCCGAGGACGTCTAGCGTCGAGGGCGGGCGGCGCTCACGAGACGAAGCCGCGCTCGAGCACCTGCCGCAGTCCCGGCGCATCGGCGATGAGGACCTGGCGCTGCGAGACGAACAGGAGGCCCGCCGCCTGGAACTTCGAGAAGGTGCGGCTCACCGTCTCGAGCTTGACGCCGAGGTAGCTGCCGATCTCCTGGCGGCTCATCCGCAGCAGCACCGAGGAGGCGGAGAAGCCGCGTGACCGAAGGCGGCCGGTCAAGTCGAGCAGGAAGGCCGCGAGCCGCTCCTCCGCGGTCATGCTGCCCAGGCGCAACATCGCATCGTGATCGTTCACGATCTCGCGGCTCATCCAGCGGTAGACCTGCTTCTGCAGGGAATCGAGCGTACGAGCGAGGATCTGCAGGTTCGCGAACGGAATCACGCAGACCTGCGAATCCTCGAGGGCGATCGCATCGACCTCGTGACGGTCGCTGTCGATGCCGTCGAAGCCGACCATCTCGCCCGCCATGTGGAAGCCGGTGACCTGTTCGGCGCCTTGCTCGCCCGTCACCACCGTCTTGAGGAAGCCGGTCCAGATCGCGAACACGCTGTCGAACGGGTCGCCGGCTCGAAACAGCGCTTCGCCGAGCGCCACCTTGCGTCGCCCCGCGACCAGGCGACCATCGATGTCTTCGAAGCCGTCGGGGATCGCCACCGCAGGCAGGCAGCTGTCGTGCAGGTGACACGTCGAGCACAGGACGCTGACCGCCGCAGCCGGCGCGGCCGGCACGCTCCACGGCCTTCGCGCGCCAGCGGTCTCGTGCGACGGGATCGGGCGCAGCGGGCTTGCGATCGGCAGCGGAGGGGCGTGCCCTCTCGACGAAGGATGGGGGCTGCTCATCGGGTATCCCGGAGGCGCTGGCAGCTTGGATGTCCGGAAGACTAGTCCACCATC
>DATIDZ010000229.1:0-2773 GCA_035456045.1 Caldimonas sp. | reverse complement strand
CAACTGGCGGCGCTGAGAACCGAACTCGCGGCGCGCGAGGAGGAGCTCGGCTCGCTGCGCTCGGAGCTCGAGGAGACCAACCGCGGCGTCGTGGCGCTCTACGCCGAGCTCGACGCGCAGGCCGACGAGGTGCGCCGCTCGACCGAGCTGAAGAGCCGGTTCCTCTCCTACATGAGCCACGAGTTCCGCACGCCGATCGGCTCGATCCGCAGCATCGCGCGGCTGCTGATGGACCGCGTCGACGGCCCGCTCACGCCGGGCCAGGAGACGCAGGTGCGCTTCATCCAGGAGACTTCGGCCGAGTTCTCCGAGATGGTCGACGACCTGCTCGACCTGGCGAAGGTCGAAGCCGGCCGCGTCGAGATCTCGCCGGCGTGGTTCGAGATGGTCGACCTGTTCTCGGCGCTGCGCGGCATGTTCAAGCCGGTGCTGACGAACCCCGACGTGGTGCTGCTGTTCGAGGAGCCGCACGACGTGCCGACGCTCTACAACGACGACCGCAAGCTCGCGCAGATCCTGCGCAACTTCATCTCGAACGCGCTCAAGTTCACCGCGCGGGGAGAGGTGCGCGTGTCGGCGCGGCGCGACGGCGAGCTGGTCACCTTCGCCGTCGCCGACACCGGCATCGGCATCGCGCCCGAGCTGCAGCCCGCGATCTTCCAGGACTTCGTGCAGATCGACTCGACGATCCAGAAGCGGCTGCGCGGCACCGGCCTGGGCCTGTCGCTCAGCAAGCGGCTGGCCGAGCTGCTCGGCGGCACGGTCGCCTTGCAGAGCGAGCTCGACGTCGGCTCGACCTTCTCGGTGACGCTGCCGATGCGGGTCGCCGGCGCCGGAACACCGCCGGCGGTGCCGGTGCGGCCATGAGCGAACCCGCCCCCGGCCCGCGCGCGCTGCCCGGCCTCGGGGTGGTGCTGGTGGTCGACGACAACCCGGCGACGCGCTACGCGACGGGCCGCGTGCTGCAGGCCGCGGGCTTCGAGACGCGCGAAGCGGGCCGCGGGCGCGACGCCCTGAGGCAGGCCGAGGCCGGGATCGCGGCGGTAATCCTCGACATCCACCTGCCCGACATGAACGGCTTCGAGGTGTGCCGTCAGCTGCGCAGCCGGCCGCAGATGCGCACGGTGCCGGTGATCCACCTGTCGGCGGCATACGTCGAGGACCGCGACAAGGTGCGCGGCCTGGAAGGCGGCGCGGACGCCTACATGACGCACCCGGCGGATCCGCCGCTGCTCGTCGCCACCGTTAACGCGCTGATGCGCGCGCGTCGCGCCGAAGAGAGCATGCGGCGCAGCGAAGCGCGCTTTCGCGGCATCTACGACCTCGCGCCGAGCGGCATCGCGCTGCTCGACGGCGCCGGGCGGATCGCCGACTCCAATGCGGCACTGAAGGCCATGCTGAAGCGCAGCGCGCAGGCCGTCGTCGGCCGTCGGCTACCCGACTTCGCGCCCGAGGAAGAGCGCTCGCGCATCGAGGCGCACCTCCTCACCGCGCAGCAGGACGGCTGGCGCGGCGAATTCCCGCTGGTCGATGCCGATGGCGGCGTGATCCACCTGGCGAGGAGCATGTCGCCGCACGTCGAGCAGGGTCTCGTGATGGCCATCGGAACCAACGTGTCCGAGCGTGTGGCGCTGTCGCTGCAGCGCGAGGAGCTGCTGGTGCGCGAGCAGGTCGCGCGCGCGGCGGCCGAACGCGTGGGGCGGGCCAAGGGCGAACTGATCGCCGTGCTTTCGCACGAGCTGCGCACGCCGCTCAACGCCATCATGACGTGGGCCCAGGTGCTGCAGCGCTCGACCGCGCAGCTCGACCGCGGGCTCGAGGTGATCCTGCGCAACGCGAAGACGCAGACGCGGCTGATCTCCGACATCCTCGACATGTCGCGCATGGACCTGGGCAAGCTGCGCCTGGACGTCGAGCCCGTCGACGCGAAGCGGCTGGTCCAAGAGGCCGTCGAGGCGCTCGGGGCCTCGATCGACGACAAGTCGCTGCGCGTCGAGATCGACATTCCCGATCCGCCGCCGCCGCTGCAGGTCGACGCCGCCCGGCTGCAGCAGATCGTCTGGAACCTGATGACCAACGCCGTCAAGTTCTCCGAGCCGGGCGGCCGCATCTGGGTGCGGCTGCGGGCCGCCGGCGCGAACGTCGAGCTCTCGGTGCGCGACGAGGGCCGCGGCATCGGCCCGGCGTTCCTGCCCGAGATCTTCGATCGTTTCAGCCAGAGCGACGCGGCGAGCAACCGGCTGCACGGCGGCCTCGGGCTCGGCCTGTCGATCGTGCGGCGTCTCGCCGAGCTGCACGGCGGCAGCGCCAGCGCCCACAGCGAAGGCGAGGGCCGCGGTGCCGAGTTCCGCGTCGTGCTGCCGGCCGCCGGCCCGAGCGGACGACGGCCCGAGCGCGAAGATCCGACCAGCATGTTCGACACACTGGAACGCAGCCCCGGAAGCCTGGACGGCCTGGCGGTGCTGATCGTCGAGGACGATCCGGATGCACGCGACATCACCGCCATGGTGCTGCGCGACCATGGCGCCCGCGTCACCGTGGCGCACGACGCCGATACGGCGCTGCAGCGCCTCGCCGAGGAGTGGCCCGACGCGGTCGTCAGCGACATCGGCTTGCCGGGGCGCGACGGCTACGCGCTGATCGGTGACATCCGCCGCCTGCAGGGCGCGGGTCGTCCGCCCGTGCGCACCGTCGCGCTCACCGCCTTCGCCCGTGCGCAGGACCGCGACGCCACCCTCGCAGCCGGGTTCGACAGCCACTGCGCCAAGCCGAT
>DATIDZ010000228.1:0-7252 GCA_035456045.1 Caldimonas sp. | reverse complement strand
GAACGAGGTGCTCATGGGGCGCTCAGAAGAACAGCCTGAAGCCGAGCGCGAAGGCCACGACGGTGCTGAGGAAGATCACGACGAGGGCCGAGGTCCGGCCGAAGGCGAGCCCGACCTCGTGCGTGGCGTCCATCCAGAGGTGGCGCAGGCCGGCGCAGAAGTGCAGCAGGTAGGCCCAGATCAGCGCGAAGGCGACGAGCTTCCACAGCCAGCCGGGCAGACCGGCCGCGCCGGACGAGAACACCTGGGTGAACTGCTCGTACGAGACCTCGGACGTCACGCTGGCGTCGAACATCCAGATCGTGAACGGAAGGAGCAGGAACATCGACGCGCCGCTGATGCGATGCAGGATCGAGACCCAGCCCGCCGGGGGCAGCCGGTAGGTCGTCAGGTCAGTGACATGGATGTTGCGATAGACCGGCTGCCGCTTCAGAGGTTGTTCTTTGAGGGAGGTGACCATGTCGATCGTGAATTCTGGCCGCGGGCAGGGCAACCGGTCGATATTATTGCAACGCAGCAGACTTTACCTCGGCCCACTTACGGAGAACCCATGATGAAGCCCCCCGTCCGCGTGGCGGTCACCGGCGCCGCCGGCCAGATCGGATATGCCCTGCTCTTTCGCGTCGCCGCGGGTGAGATGCTCGGCAAGGACCAGCCCGTCATCCTGCAGATGCTCGAGATCCCCGACGAGAAGGTTCAGAAGGCCCTCAAGGGCGTGATGATGGAGCTCGACGACTGCGCCTTCCCGCTGCTCGCGGGAATGACGGCGCACGGCGACCCGATGACGGCGTTCAAGGACGCCGACTACGCGCTGCTGGTCGGCTCCCGGCCGCGCACGCAGGGGATGGAGCGCAAGGACCTTCTTGCCGTCAACGGGCAGATCTTCACGACGCAAGGCAAGGCGCTCAACGCGGTCGCCTCGCGCAACGTCAAGGTGCTTGTCGTCGGCAACCCGGCCAACACCAACGCCTGGATCGCGATGAAGAGCGCGCCCGACTTGCCGAAGAAGAACTTCACGGCGATGCTGCGCCTCGACCACAACCGGGCCGCGAGCCAGCTCGCCGCCAAGACGGGCAAGCCGGTCGCGAAGATCGACAAGCTCGCGGTCTGGGGCAACCACTCGCCGACGATGTACGCCGACTACCGCTTCGCGATGATCGACGGCCAGTCGGTGAAGGCGATGATCAACGACGATGCCTGGAACAAGGACACCTTCCTGCCGACGGTCGGCAAGCGCGGCGCCGCGATCCTCGAGGCGCGCGGCCTCTCGTCGGCGGCGTCGGCCGCCAACGCGGCGATCGATCACATGCGCGACTGGGCGCTCGGCTCGAACGGCAAGTGGGTGACGATGGGCATCCCGTCGGAAGGGCAATACGGCATTCCGAAAGACACGATGTTCGGCTTCCCGGTGACGACCGCCAACGGCGAGTACCGGGTCGTCGAGGGACTCGCGATCGACGACTTCAGCCGCGAGCGCATCAACCTGACGCTGAAGGAGCTCCAGGAGGAGCAGGACGGCGTCAAGCAACTGCTTTAGAGGCCGCACGAGACGGCGCGCAGAATGTCGTCGGGCGCGACGCGCGAACGCCGAACGGCGTCGCGCGTGACGCATTGCCCGACCCGGCCGTAACGGCCGGTAAACCCGGCGCCGCCCGCGAGGCGGCGCAGCACAATCAGCGCCGATCGTTGCCGCCTGAAAGGTCATCGCCATGTCGACTCGCTTCCTTCGCTGCGCGCCCGCTGTCGCCGCGCTGATCGTCTGCTCGTTGGGCGCCGCTGCTACCGGCGCCGCCGACGCGCCCGCCAAGCCGGCCGCCAAGCCCCTCGAGAGGATCAAGAACAAGCTCTCTCCGCCGCCCGCCTTCACTGTTCCGGACGCCCAGCCCGAGCAGGTCAAGGCCGCCGAGCTCGTCTTCTACGGGCCCTACGACTGCGAGTTCCAGCAGACGGTCAACATCACGCAGAGCCAGAAGTACTCGGGCTACGTCGACGTCAAGCATGGCGCCAAGGCGTGGCTGATGAAGCCGGTGCTGTCGTCGACCGGCGCGATCCGGCTCGAGGACGTTCGCGGCGAGACGCTGATGGTGCAGATCGCGAGCAAGTCGATGCTGCTCAACGTCAAGAGCGCGCAGCGCATCGTCGACGACTGCGTCAGCCCGAAGCAGCGCGAGATGATCGCCGAGGCGAAGGCCGCGAAGGCGGCCGCCGAGGCCGCGCCGGTCAAGGCGGCGGCCGAGGCCGGAACCGCCGCGACGTCGCCGCTGCTCAAGTAAGACGTTTCCCGCCGGATCGCCCTCTCGTCGACGCGCCCTGCGGGGCGCGTCGCCGTTTCTGCGCTGCCGGCGGAGCGGGCGTCGTCGGCCGTCGCCGCAGAAGCGCGCCTCGATAATCGACGGATGACCCGCCCCTACAACTTCAGCCCCGGCCCGGCCGTCCTTCCCGAACCCGTCCTGCGCCAGGCCGCCGCGGAGATGCTCGACTGGCACGGCACCGGCATGTCGGTCACCGAGATGAGCCACCGCGGCAAGGAGTTCATGTCGATCTACCACGCCGCGCAGGCCTCGCTGCGCGCGCTGCTCGAGATTCCCGACGACTACAAGCTGCTCTTCCTGCAGGGCGGGGCGATCGGCCAGAACGCGATCGTGCCGATGAACCTGCTGCGCGGGAAGACGCGCACCGACTACGTCAACACCGGCGACTGGTCGAAGCGCTCGATCGCCGAAGCCGAGCACTTCTGCAGCGTCAACGTCGCCGCAAGCGGCGAGAGCAACGGCTTCACGGCGATTCCGCCGCAAGCCGAGTGGCGTCTCGACCCGGGCGCGGCGTACGTCCACATCTGCTCGAACGAGACGATCATCGGCCTCGAGTACCACTGGACGCCCGACACCGGCGCGGTGCCGCTGGTCGCCGACATGTCGTCGGACATCCTGTCGCGGCCGATCGACGTCTCTCGCTACGGCCTCATCTACGCCGGCGCGCAGAAGAACATCGGCCCGGCCGGACTGACGCTCGTCATCGTTCGCGACGACCTGCTCGGCGGCGCGCTGCCGACGACGCCGAGCGCGTTCAACTACGCCGTCCAGGCGGCGAACGACTCGATGATCAACACGCCGCCGACGTTCGCGATCTACCTCGCCGGCCTCGTCTTCGAATGGATCCGCGAGCAAGGGGGCCTGGCGGCGATGGCCGAGCGCAACCGCGCCAAGGCCGCCCTCCTCTACGACAGCCTCGACCGAAGCGGCTTCTATCGCACGCGCATCGTCGCCGCCGATCGCTCGCTGATGAACGTCTGCTTCCACCTCCCCGATCCGGCGCTCGATGCGACCTTCCTCGACGGCGCGCGCGCCGGCGGCCTGCTCAACCTGAAAGGGCACCGGATCGTGGGCGGGATGCGCGCGTCGATCTACAACGCGATGCCCGTGGAGGGCGTCCGCGCGCTGGTCGAGTACCTGGGGGAGTTCGAGAAACGCCACGGCTGAGCGCCGCGGCGCCGGTACGCGCGGCCGCCTCTCTCGACGCGGCCGCCCCTCCTTGAATATGTCGTCAGAAGTATGTATAGTTGATGCATACAACTGCGAAAGAGCACGATGGAAGCCACCGTCGCCGAACGCGGCCAGATCACCTTGCCCAAGGCGGTGCGCGACGCGCTCGGCCTGACCAAGGGAACGCAACTGAAGGTCGAGCTGAGCGGTAGCTCGATCATCCTGCGCAAGAACGTCGACGACGCCCTGTCGCGCCTGCGCGGCAGGTTCAAGCTGCCGCCGGGCGTGACCACCGACGACGTCATGCGCGAGCTGCGCGGCCGCGCGCCCGGCGATCCCGTCGACCCTTGACTCGATGATCGCCGTCGATTCGTCGGTCCTGATCGACCTGCTCGGCGACGACGTCCGCGCCGCGGCGGCCGAGGAATGCGTCCGCCAGGCGCTGGCGCGCGGGCCGGTCGTCGTCTGCGACGTCGTCGTCGCGGAGGTGGTCGCCGGTCTCGGCTACGGCGCCGAGCTGTTCGACGTTCTCGAAGAAGCCGGCATCCGCTTCTCCCCGTCGGAAGCGCGCGCCGCGGTGCGAGCGGGCGAGATGCAGCGCCGCTACAAGGAACGCCTCAAGGCCGAAGGCCGCCAGGACCGCTCGCCCCGCGCCGTGCCCGACTTCCTCATCGGCGCCCATGCGCTGCTCCAGTGCAGCGGCCTCATCACGCGCGACGCGGGCTTCTTCCGCGATTACTTCAAGGGCCTCAAGGTCATCGTGCCCACGCCGGCCTGATTTTTGCGAACCGAACACCCCAGGAAACACCATGTCCCACGCCTTCCCCACCACGCTGCAGACCTTCAAGACGCGCTCCGGCAAGACCGGCAGCTTCTACTCGCTGCCCGAGCTGCAGAAGACCTATCCCAACGTCGCGCGACTGCCGGTATCGATCCGGATCGTGCTGGAGTCGGTGCTGCGCAACTGCGACGGCAAGAAGGTGACGCCCGAACACGTCGTCGAGGTCGCGGGCTGGCAGGCCAACGCGCCGCGCGAGGACGAGATTCCGTTCGTCGTCGCCCGCGTCGTCCTGCAGGATTTCACCGGCGTGCCGTTGCTCGCCGACCTGGCGGCGATGCGGACCGTCGCCAAGGCGATGGGCAGGAACCCGAAGTCGATCGAGCCGCTGGTGCCGGTCGACCTCGTCGTCGACCACTCGATCATGATCGACTACTTCGGCACGAAGGACGCGCTCGACCTCAACATGCAGCTCGAGTTCAAGCGCAACCTCGAGCGCTACCAGTTCATGAAGTGGGGCATGCAGGCGTTCGACACCTTCGGCGTCGTTCCGCCCGGCTTCGGGATTGTCCACCAGGTCAACCTCGAGTACCTCGCGCGCGGCGTCCACAAGGGCATGGCGCCCGGCGAAGGCATGCCCGCCGTGTACTACCCCGATTCGCTTGTCGGCACCGACAGCCACACGACGATGATCAACGGCATCGGCGTCGTCGGCTGGGGCGTCGGCGGCATCGAGGCCGAGGCCGCGATGCTCGGCCAGCCGGTCTACTTCCTGACGCCGGACGTCGTCGGCTTCGAGTTCAGCGGGCGACTGCGCGAAGGCGTGACCGCGACCGACCTGGTGCTCGCGGTCACGGAGATCCTGCGCCGCGAGAAGGTGGTCGGCAAGTTCGTCGAGTTCTTCGGCGCCGGCACCGAGAGCCTCTCGGTCCCCGACCGCGCGACCCTGGCCAACATGGCGCCCGAGTACGGCGCGACGATGGGCTTCTTCCCCGTCGACGACAAGACCATCGAGTACTTCGAGGGCACCGGCCGCACGGCGAGCGAGATCGAGTTCTTCCAGGCGTACTTCAAGGCACAGGGCCTGTACGGCATGCCGCGCGCCGGCCAGATCGACTACAGCAAGGTCGTTCGACTCGACCTCGGGACCGTCGCGCCCAGCCTCTCGGGCCCGCGTCGACCGCAGGACCGGATCGAGATCGGCCGGGTCAAGGACCAGTTCACCTCGCTCTTCAGCAAGCCGCCGACCGAGAACGGCTTCAACCAGCCGGCAGGACATCTGCTGACGCGCCACCACGTGCGTCCCGCCGAAGCACGCGTCGACGCGCGCGCGGCCGACCCGACCGGCAAGAGCGTGCCGCGCACGCCCGCCGTGCAGCCCGGCGCGCCGCGCTTCCTCGACGAGATGAACGCCAACAAGCCGACGCTGGCGGCGGCGGTCCACGAAGCACCGCCCGAGCAGCCCGACCTCGGCGATCGGACGATCGGCAACGGCGACGTGCTGATCGCGGCGATCACCTCGTGCACCAACACCTCGAACCCGAGCGTGATGATCGGCGCCGGCCTGCTCGCAAAGAAGGCGGTCGAGGCCGGCCTCACGGTCGAGCCGCACATCAAGACCTCGCTCGCTCCCGGCTCGCGCATCGTCACCGAGTACCTGACCCGGGCCGGCCTGATGCCCTACCTCGAGAAGCTCGGCTTCAACCTGGCGGCTTACGGCTGCACGACCTGCATCGGCAACGCCGGCGACCTCACGCCGGAGATCAACGATGCGATCACCAAGAACGACCTCGTCTGCGCTGCCGTGCTCTCGGGCAACCGGAACTTCGAGGCGCGCATCCATCCGAACCTGAAGGCCAACTTCCTCGCCAGCCCGCCGCTGGTCGTCGCCTACGCGATCGCCGGCACCGTGCTGCGCGACCTGATGACCGAGCCGGTCGGCAAGGGCACCGGCGGTCGCGACATCTACTTGGGCGACATCTGGCCGACGAGCGACGAGATTGCGGCGCTCATGAAGTTCGCGATGAACGGCAAGGTCTACAAGGCCAACTACGACAAGGTCGCGAGCGAGCCGGGTCCGCTCTGGGAGAAGATCCGCGGCGTCACGGGGCAGGTCTACAACTGGCCGGCGTCGACCTACATCGCCGAGCCGCCGTTCTTCGAGGGCTTCGAGATGCAGCCGCCGCCGCCCCCTGCGGCGATCCAGGGGGCGCGCGCGATGGCGCTCTTCGGCGACTCGATCACCACCGACCACATCTCGCCGGCGGGTGCGATCAAGGAATCGTCGCCGGCGGGCATCTGGCTGAAGGAGAACGGCGTCACCAAGGCCGACTTCAACTCGTACGGCTCGCGCCGCGGCAACCACGACGTGATGATGCGCGGCACCTTCGCCAACGTGCGCATCAAGAACCTGATGATCCCGCCCGGCCCCGACGGCTCGCGCGAGGAAGGCGGCGTGACGCTGTTCCAGCCGTCAGGCGAGAAGATGTTCATCTACGACGCGGCGATGAAGTACATCGCCGAGGGCACCCCGACGATCGTCTTCGGCGGCGAGGAGTACGGCACCGGCTCGAGCCGCGATTGGGCCGCCAAGGGAACGCAGCTGCTCGGCATCAAGGCGGTGGTCGCGAAGAGCTTCGAGCGGATCCACCGCTCGAACCTGGTCGGCATGGGCGTGCTGCCGCTGCAGTTCAAGCCGGGCGACTCGTGGGAATCGCTCGGCATCAAGGGCAACGAGACCTTCGACATCGTCATCATCGCCGACCTGAGGCCGCAGCAGGACGCGACGCTGGTGATCCATTCGCCGGGCGGCGCCCGCCGCGAGGTTCAGCTCACGCTCAGGATCGACACGCCGATCGAGGTCGACTACTACCGGCACGGCGGGATCCTGCCGTTCGTCCTGCGTCAGCTCCTGGCGGGCTGACGTGGCGCTGCCGCCCGTACTGCGGGACCTGCTGACCGCCGCTGGGCCCTCCGGATACGAGGGCACCGC
>DATIDZ010000227.1:0-2011 GCA_035456045.1 Caldimonas sp. | reverse complement strand
GGCCTGCTTCGTCGACTACGGCGAGGACCGCCACGGCTTCCTGCCGTTCAAGGAAATCTCGAAGAACTACTTCCGCGAAGGCACCGACGCACGCACCGCGCGGATCCAGGACGCGATCAAGGAAGGCGACAACCTGCTCGTCCAGGTCGAGAAGGAAGAGCGCGGCAACAAGGGCGCGGCGCTGACCACCTTCGTCTCGCTCGCCGGCCGCTACCTGGTGCTGATGCCGAACAACCCGCGCGGCGGCGGCGTCTCGCGCCGGATCGAGGGCGAAGACCGCGAGGAGCTGAAGGAAAACCTCGACCAGCTCGAGTATCCCAAGGGCATGAGCCTGATCGCCCGCACCGCCGGCATCGGCCGCAGCGCGCCCGAGCTGCAGTGGGACCTCAACTACATGCTCAAGCTGTGGACCGCCATCGACGGCGCGGCCAAGGCGGGCAAGGGCGCGTTCCTGATCTACCAGGAGAGCTCGCTCGTCATCCGGGCGATCCGCGACTACTTCACCGCCGACGTCGGCGAGATCCTGATCGACACCGACGACATCTACGAGCAGGCGCAGCAGTTCATGACCCATGTGATGCCGGAGACGGCGCACAAGGTCAAGCGCTACCGCGACGACGCGGCACTGTTCTCGCGCTTCCAGATCGAGCACCAGATCGAGACCGCGTTCGCGCGCACCGTCAACCTGCCGTCGGGCGGCGCGATCGTCATCGACCACACCGAGGCGCTCGTCTCGGTCGACGTCAACTCGGCCCGCTCGACGCGCGGCTCCGACATCGAGGAAACCGCCACGCGCACCAACCTCGAGGCGGCCGACGAGATCGCGCGCCAGATGCGGCTGCGCGACCTCGGCGGCCTGATCGTCGTCGACTTCATCGACATGGAGGAGTCGAAGAACCGTCGCGAGGTCGAGACCCGCCTGCGCGACGCCCTGCGGTCGGACCGGGCACGCGTCCAGTTCTCGTCGATCTCGAAGTTCGGCCTGCTCGAGATGAGCCGCCAGCGCCTGCGCCCGGCGCTCTCCGAAGGCAGCCACATCACCTGCCCGCGCTGCAACGGCACCGGCCACATCCGCGACACCGAGTCCAGCGCGCTGCAGATCCTGCGCATGGTCCAGGAAGAGTCGATGAAGGACAACACCGCGGCTGTGCACGTGCAGGTGCCGGTCGAGGTGACGTCGTTCCTCCTCAACGAGAAGCGCACCGAGATCACCAAGATCGAGCTGAAGCAGCGCGTCACCGTGCTGCTCGTTCCCAACAAGAACCTCGAGACGCCGAACTATCGACTCGAGCGGCTGCGCCACGACGACCCGCGCCTCGAGAACCTGCAGGCCAGCTACACGATGGTCGACGAGCAGGAGGAGGAAGTCGGCATCACGCGACGGGAGAAGACCAAGGCGAAGCAGGAGCCTGTCATCAAGGGCATCCTGCCGGAGACACCGGCGCCCAAGCCCGTCGAGCGGCCGCAGCCTGTCGCTGCGGCTCCGGCCGCAGCACCCGTCAGCGCTCAGCGTCTGCCGGTCTCGCAGGCGGCGGCTGCGGCGCCTGCACCCGCGGGCGGCGGCTTCTTCGCGTGGATCAAGGGCTTGTTCGGCACGCCGGCGGAGGAGCCTGCGAAGCCGGCGCTGAAGGCGCTGCCGGCACCCGCGCCAGCACCGGGCGGCGAAGCGCCGCGCCGTGATCGCAGCGAGCGAAGCGACCGCGGGGAGCGCGGCGATCGGGGCGAGCGCGGTGGCCGCGGCGGGCGCGGTGGACGCGGCCGGGGCGAACGCGGCGGCGAGCGCACGGGCGAAGGCAGCGAGGCGCAAGGCCGCGGCCGGCGCGGCGAGCGCTCGGCGGATCCGGCGCGAGTCGGCGACGCGAGCGGCGGCGAAGGCCGCGAGCCGCGCGAGGCCCGCGAATCGCGCGACACACGAGAGCCACGCGAGCCGCGTGACTCGCGCGAGGCCCGCGAGCCGCGCGACGGTCGCGGCGGACGGGGCGAGCGCGGCGGCCGCAACGAGCCGCGCGCC
>DATIDZ010000226.1:0-6047 GCA_035456045.1 Caldimonas sp. | reverse complement strand
GGCCGCGTCGCGCACCGCGCGCGCGGTCTCGGCGCGGGGAGTGCCGATCATGCGCAGCGGAAAGGCGATGTTCTCCTCGACGCTCATGTGCGGATAGAGCGCGTAGCTCTGGAACACCATCGCGACGTCGCGCTCGCCCGGCTCCTTCGCGGTGACGTCGGCGCCGTCCATCGTCACGGTGCCCGCGCTCACCGATTCGAGGCCGGCGAGGATGCGCAGCGTCGTCGTCTTGCCGGATCCCGAGGGGCCGAGCAGGACGAAGAACTCGCCGGGCTCGATCGCGAGATCGATGCCGTGCAGCACCGTCGTCTGACCGTGCCGCTTGACGACGCCTTCGATCCGGACGGCGCCGGTGTTGATCGGCACGGTCGGCGCGATCTCGGCCATCGACGCGCTCACCGCCGGCCTCCGCCCTTGACCGCGCCGACGGTGAGTCCCTTGACGATGTGGCGCTGCGCGAACAGGCCGATCAGGATCACCGGCGCCATCGCCAGCATCGCGCCGGCCGCGAGGCGCGCCCACTGCGTCTGCTCGACCGAGATGAAGTTGAACATCGCCACCGTCACCGGCCTGACGCGATTGCCGCCGAGGACGACGGCGAACATGAACTCGTTCCAGGCATTGAGGAACACGAAGATCGTCGTCACCGCGATGCCGCCCCTCACCTGCGGCAGGATGACGTGCCAGAGCGCGCGCAGGCGCCCGGCGCGATCGAGGAGCGCCGCCTCTTCCATCTCGAGCGGAACGTCCTCGAAGTACGACACCATGAGCCAGATCGCGAACGGGAGCGAGAACGTGAGGTAGATGACGGTGAGGCCGCCGTAGCTGTCGAGGCCGCCGATCTTCTGCAGCACGAGGTAGTACGGAATGATCAGTCCGACCGGCGGCAGCATCTGCGTCGCCAGCACGTAGAAGCCGGTGCCCCGCTTGGCCGGGAACCGCAGGCGCGCCATGGCATAGGCCGCCGGCACCGCGAAGAGCATCGTCAGCGCCGTCGCGAGCGTCGAGACGATCATGCTCGAGACGAGGTTGGGAACGATCGACGACGCGCCGAAGATCACCTCGCGGTAGTTGGCGAGCGTCGGCGAGAAGACGAACACCGGCGGATACGCGAGCACGTCGCGCTCGCTCTTGAACGACGTCAGAAGGCCCCAGAACACGGGAAAGGCCCAGACGGCGAGGCCGATGCCGGCGATCGCGTAGAGGGCGAGCTGGCGCAGGACCGGTGCGGGAGCGGCCGTGTTCATGCGGTCGAGGTCTTCCCGTCCGTCTTCATCGCGCCCTCGCCCGCCGCAGCCGGAACATGAGGTACGAGATCACGAGCGTGATCGACATCAGCACGATCGCGAGCGCCGCGCCGTAACCGAGGTTCAGCTCGGAGAACGACGTCCGGTACGCGTAGAGGTTGAGGATCTCGGTCGCCGAGCCCGGCCCGCCGCCGGTCACGGCGAAGATCGCCGCGAAGGCCGAGAGCGCCGTCATCGTGCGCAGGATGACGACCATCACGATCGCCGGCCGGATCAGCGGCAGCGTCAGGTGGACGAAGCGCTGCCACGCGCCGGCTCGGTCGAGGCGCGCCGCTTCGTAGACGTCGGGCGGCAAGGTCGACAGCGTCGCCAGCAGGACGAGGAAGGCGAACGGCGTCCACTGCCAGGTGTGGATCGCGATGACCGAGACGAGCGCGAGCTGCGGATCGCCGAGCCAGTTGTGGCTCGGCAGGCCGAGCGAGCGCGACACCATGTCGACGAGGCCCACGTCGGGCGCGAGCACGAGCGTGCGCCAGAACAGGCCGACGACGACCGGCGCGAGGACGATCGGCAGGATCGCCGCGACGCGCAGCAGCCCCTGTCCCTTCGGAATCTGCAGCACGAGGAGCGCGAGCGAGAGGCCGACGAGCACCTGCAGCACGACCGTCGACGCGGTGTAGATGCCGGTCAGCGCGAGCGAATTCCAGAAGCGCGGATCGCCTCCCATCTTGGCGAAGTTGTCGGCGCCGGCGAAGCCCGAGAGCCACGGCATGCCGAGGTCGATGCGGTGCAGGCTGTTCCAGCCGAGGTAGACGAGCGGCGCCGTCGTCGTCAGCACGAGGACGGCGAGCGCGGGAACGAGCAGCGCGAGCGCGAAGCGGCGCTCCTGCTGCTCGAGCGAGCGGGCGCCGCTCACGCCGGCTTCAGCCCTTCAGGATCTGCGTGATGCGCGCCTGCGCTTCGTCGAGCGCTTCCTTCGGCTTCTTCTGGCCGACGAGCGCGGCCTGGATCGCCGTCGCCATCGTCTCGCCGATTGCCGGCCACTGCGGCACGCGCGGGCGCCAGTCGACGTCGGTGTCCTGCTCGAGCGATTCGAGCGCGGCCGGGATGAAATTGTCGCCGGCGTCCTTCATGGCGGCGGCGAACTCGCTCGACTTCCACGCCGAGACGCGGTTCACGCCCGAGCGCTTCGCCGGTCCGGCGAACTTCCACGACGTGCGGGCCTGCGTCTCGGCGGACGCCGCCCACTCGATGAACAGCCACGTCGCCTTCTTCTGCTTGTCGCTGAGCGAGGCGTTGATCGGGAAGCCCCAGTTCCAGATCGACGTGACGCGCTTGCCGTTCGGGCCCTTCGGCCAGCGCGCGTAGGCGACCTTGCCGACGACCTTCGACTTCTCGGGGTTGGTGATGACCGCCGCCGACGAGTGCGCGTCGATGTACGTCGCGACCGTGCCCTGCGAGAACGCGTCGGCGATGTCCGGCCAGTTCCAGTTGCGCACCGCCGGGGGGGCATACGCGGTGAGGGTGTCGACGTACCAGGTGAGCGCCTTCACGGCCTCCGGCGAATTGACCACGATCGCGTTGCCGCTGCCCCAGCCGCCGCCGAAGCCGCGCAGCAGCGACGGGTAGATGTACATGTTCTGGCCCGCGCCGGAGAAGCCGCGCAGGGCGAGGCCGTAGGTGCGCGCGTTCGCGTCGGTCAGCGCCTTCGCGTTGCTCACCAGCTCGTCGTAGGTGTCGGCGGGCTTCAGGCCCTTGGCCGCGTACAGGTCCTTGCGGTAGACCTGGACCGTCACTTCGCCGTCGTACGGGATGCCGTACGGCACGCCGTTCATCGAGTCGGCGTCGCGCCACGCCTTGAGGATGTCGTCGTAGGCGAACCAGGCCTTGTCGGTGAGGGTCGGGTCGTTGAGGTACTTGTCGAGCGGCTCGACCCACTTGTTGGCGACGTAGAGCGGGTAGTACATCGGGTCGGCCGCGTGCGTCGCATAGGTCGCCGTCTTCGACGACAGGTCGAGCAGCGCCTTCTGGCGGATCTGCCCGGGGGGAACCTTCTCGAAGCGCAGCTTGATGCCGGTGAGCGCCTCGAACTGCGGCTGCAGCGAGATCAGGTTCTCGAAGTAGCTCGCCGGGATCACGGCGACCGTGATCGTCTCGCCCTCCGCCTGCTTCCAGTTGATCTTGGCGGCGCGATAGGGCGCGAGCTCGTCGGCCTGCGCGAGCGCGTTGCCCGTCAGCACGGCCGACGATGCCGCCGCGGCGCCGAGCGCCGCTCCCTGCAGCAGGACGTCGCGACGCGTGGGATGGTGGGTCATGGGCGTCTCCTGATGTTCTTGATGCCGTGAACCATAGCATCCCGCCCCGCTACGGCGACCGCATCGGCGTGCTTACCGCACTCCGCTGCGGCTGTCCATCGGACGAGGCCGCGACCCGCGCTGCGAGCCGCTGCGGCACGGTGCTTGCCGATGTCCGGCAGCCCCATTTCCTGCCCCCGAGGAGCCCACCCATGCAACTGGACGAGTTGAACGGCAAGTACCAGCACCTCCGCACCGAGCTCGACGCCGCCTATGCGGCGCCGGTGTGGGACAGCCATCGCATCAACCAGATCGCGACCGAGATGATCCCGGTCGAGCTGGCGCTTGCCTCGCTCGAGTACCGCCGTGCCACCGACGAAGGGGCCGGCCATGTCTGACGCCTCCACCGCGCACGGCGAGGGCTACTTCGCGACGCCGATCGTCGAGCCGTGGGGCGACTCCGGCTGGAAGGCCGGCGTGTTGCTGAGCGGCGGCGATGCCCGCGGCGACCGCCCGGCGAAGAGCCTCGGCGAGCGCCTGTTCTCTTCGCGCGAGGACGCCTGGCAGTTCGCCGAATCCGAGTACGGTTCGCTGGCGAGCGGCCACTAGTCTCGCGAGCGGCCACTGGTCGCCTGCACTAGCCGGCGCGGCGGCGCGCGCCACGAACGCGGGACGGCAAGTGCACTTGCTTCGACGGCGTCGTCGCGATGCCGTGCGCCTCGGCGAGATGGCGCAACGCGCGCGCGGTGCGCGCCGGCGTCTGGTCGGCGATGCAGTCGCGCGGCACGATCACCTCGTAGTCCCGCATCGTCGCCTCGGCAGCGCTCATGACGATGCACTGATCGCTCGCCACGCCGGTGATCACGAGTCGATTCACGCGCAGGTGCCGCAGCAGCAGGTCGAGCGGCGTGGCGTAGAACGCCGAGTGCTTCGGCTTGAGCACCGAGTAGTCGCCGTCGTCCGGCTGCAGCTGTTCAGCGATCGTCGCGCCGGTCTCGCTCTCCTCGATCGAGAGACGGACGAGCTCGCGGAACTCGGAGCGCCAGCGGCCGCGATTGTCGTTGACGAAGACGACCGGCACGCCGGCGCGCGCGCAGCGCTGCTTCAGGGCGCCGATGCGCGGCGCGATCGCGAGCGCGCCCGGCACGACCTTGGCGGCGTCGGTGAAGTCCCAGGTGCTGATCATGTCGATGACGAGGAGCGCCATGGCGCCGCTCGCGGCACGATCGGCGAGCGGCGCGCGGTCCGGCTTGACGGGCACGGCGCTGTCTCCGCGCCTGCTCAGCGCGCGCTCGCGTAGCGGCGCTGGCCGCGCTCGACGAGCCGCGTCGCCGCCGCCGGACCGCGCCGCGCCAGCGGCGTGAAGCGGCCGCCCTTGTGCGCGTTGTAGACGACGAAGAAGTGCTCGATCTCCTCGAGCGCGGCGGCGGCGATGTCGCGCAGCTCGCGGCATTCGCCGTAGCGATGCGACGGCTCGGCGACGGCGAGCAGGCGATCGTTGCGCTCGGCGCGCTCGCCCTCTGCCTGCTGCTCGGCCTCGATGACGCCGACGAGGCGGCAGGGCGTCACCGTGCCCGGCGGCATCGCCTCGTCGGCGAAGACGAGGACGTCGAGCGGATCGCCGTCGTCGCCGAGCGTGGACGGCACGAAGCCGAAGTCGTAGGGGAACAGGGCGTCGAGCGAGGCGGGATGGAGCATCGTGGCGTGTGCGAGCCCGTGCGTCGGGCAAGCCACGTGCCCCGCGCGCTCAGCCGGGCGGGTTCCGCGGCCAGAGGCGCGCGGAGACGAGGAAGACGACGGCGCCGGCGACGAGCGCGCCGGCGGCGATGACGAGCGAGAGCGTGAACGCGGCGCCCACTGCGCTCGTTCGCCGCAGCAGCAGCGCGACCATCGGCGGGCCGGCCGTCTGGCCGATGCTCCAGAGCGCCGTCACGAGGCCGGTCGTCGCCGCCACCTGATGCGGCCGCAGCCGGCGCACCTCCTGCAGCGCGAAGTAGGTGATCGCGGTGAAGGGCAGGCCGAGCAGGAAGCTGCCGAGCGCGAAGCCGGCCGCCGTCGGCAGCGCGAGGCCGATGGCGATCGCCACCGATTGGAGCGCATAGGCGCCGGCGAGAACGACGCGCAGGTCGCCGCTGACGCGCACCCGCGTCGCGAGCAGCGCGCCGAGGATGACGCCGGCGCCGAAGATCGGCCAGAACAGATCGAGCCACGGCGAATCGGCCGGAAGCGCGGCGCGCGCGATGACGGGCAGGAAGGTCGCGGTGACGATGTAGCCGAAGCCGGAGATGCCGTACGCGAACGCGAGGGTGGCGACTTCCGCGTGCGGATGGGCCGCGCGAGACGGCGACGGATCGGCGATCCGAACGAGCACGGGATCCTTCGCTTCGCTCGAGCCGCTGGCGGGCGCCGTCGCGACGGGGGCTGCAGGCCGCGTCGCGAAGACGCGCCAGACCGAGGCGCTGAGCGCGCACGCGAGCACGCCGAAGACGAGCCACGCCAGCGCCGA
>DATIDZ010000225.1:0-2219 GCA_035456045.1 Caldimonas sp. | reverse complement strand
TGACGCTCGCCTCGCTCTACTTCCTCGTCGCCAGCGGCTTCACGCTCGTCTTCGGGCTGATGAGGAACGTCAACCTCGCCCACGGTTCGCTCTACCTGCTCGGCGCCTACGTCGGCTGGATCGTCGGCGACCACACCGGCTCGTGGCTGCTCGCGGTCGCGGCGGGCTTCTTGTCCGCCGCGGCGCTCGGCCTGCTCATGCAGGTCTTCATCTTCCGCTTCATGGAAGGGCAGGACCTGCGCCAGACGCTGGTCACGATCGGCCTGTCGATCGTCCTGGCCGACCTCATGCTGTGGGCGTTCGGCGGCGAGATCTACACCTTCGATCCGCCGGCCTGGATCTACGGCTCGACGGTGCTGCCGGTCGTCGAGAAGTTCCCCACCTACCGCATCGCGGTGCTGCTGGCGGCGATCGTCATCGGCATCGGCCTGTGGAGCTTCCTTGCCAAGACGCGCATCGGCATGATGATCCGCGCCGGCGTCGACGACCGCGGCATGCTCGCTGCGTCGGGCGTCAACGTGCAGCTCGTCTTCGCGGTCACCTTCGCCATCGGCGCCGGGCTCGCCGGGCTCGCCGGGGTCGTCGGCGGCACGGCGCTGTCGATCTCGCCGGGCGAGGACACGCGCTACCTGCTCGCCTCGCTCGTCGTCGTGATCGTCGGCGGCATGGGCAGCGTCGTCGGCGCGTCGATCGGCGCGCTGCTGATCGGCCTGGCCGAGCAGTTCGGCCTCGCCTACGCGCCAACCTACAGCGTCGTCTTCACCTTCGTGATCATGGTGGTCGCGCTCGCCTTCCGGCCGCGCGGGATCATGGGGCGCGCCGGATGAGCCAGGCGCCGGGCCGCCCCGAGCCGGTCTCCGCCCCCACGGGGGGCAGCGCCGCGGCGCCGGTCGCACGCGTGGGGGCGTCATGAGCGCGTCGCAGTGGCGGCGGGCGATGAACTCGGCGGCGACCGCGGCCGCGCCGACGCTCGCGCCGCGCGCGGCGCCCGCGCCGCGCTCGTCGACGTCGCCGGGCGCCGGCAGCGACGCGGTGCCGTCGTCGTCGTGGCTGGTGCGGCTCGGGGCGCGGATCCGGATTCGCCACGTCGTGGTCCTCGCCGCCGTCGTCGCCTACCCGTTCATCGCCTCGCCGTTCTTCACCTACCAGATCGGCGCGCAGTCGCTCGCGCTCGGCCTGATCGCGCTCTCGCTTACCTTCCTCGGCGGCTACGGCGGCATGGTGTCGCTGGCGCAGATGACGGTCGCCGGGGTCGCGGGCTACGCGGTCGCGATCTACGGCACCAGCAGCATGGTCAGCCTCAGCCTCGGCTGGCCGTGGTGGCTGGCCGTTCCGTTCGCCCTCTTCTGGGCCACCGTCTTCGCGGCGGCGGTGGGCTGGCTCTCGGTGCGCACCGAGGGCATCTACACGATCATGATCACGCTCGCGATCGGCGTCGCGTTCTTCTACCTGGCACAGCAGAACTACACTGTCTTCAACGGCTTCCAGGGCCTCAGCAAGATCGCCGCGCCCGAGTTCGGCGGCGTCGACTTCAGGGAGCCGGTGCCGTTCTACTTCGTCGCGCTCGGCTGCGCGCTGGCCGGCTACTTCCTGGTCAAGCACCTCGTCCGCGCGCCGTTCGGCATCGCGCTGCAAGGCATCCGCGACAACCCGCGCCGGATGGAATCGCTCGGCTACCACGTCACCGCGCACCGCGTCGCGGCGTACGCGGTGTCCGGTTTCCTCGCCGCGGTCGGCGGCGTGCTGATGGTCTGGTACAACGGCCGCATCTCGCCGGGCACCGTCAACCTGGCGCAGATGATCTCGATCCTGGTCATTGCCGTGCTCGGCGGCATGAAGCACCCGATCGGCGCCTTCGTCGGCGCGATCGTCTACGTGCTCCTGCAGAACTTCGCGATCGACCTGTTCGTGCGCGAGCGCTTCAACCTCGTCATCGGCGGCGTGTTCCTCGCCATCGTGCTGTTTTCCCCCGACGGGCTGCTCGGGCTGTGGGCGAAGCTTCGCTCTCGCCTCGGACCGCAGCAGGCCCTTTTTTCCCACCCAAGGAGACTGAAGTGAAAACGAACAAGCGGATCTGGATGCGCACGGTGATCGGTGCGGCGGCGGCCACGGCGGTATTCGGCGCGGCCTGGGCGCAGGGCAAGCCGCCGATCAAGATCGGGTTGCTGGCCACGCTGGAAGGTCCGTTCGCGGCCGGCGGCGCCGATGGCATGCGCGGC
>DATIDZ010000224.1:0-6141 GCA_035456045.1 Caldimonas sp. | reverse complement strand
TCGTACGCGCGCGTGATCGAGGCGTCGTCGTCGAGGCCCGTCAGCATCAGCACCGGCAGCGACTCGAAGCCGGGCAGGACGCGCAGCTCGCGGCAGGTCTCGAAGCCGTCGAGGCCGGGCATGACCGCGTCGAGGACGACGATGTCGGGCAGCCAGTCGGCGAGGACGCGGATCGCCGCGTCGCCGCTCGAGGCCTCGGTGACGGCGAAGCCCTGGTCCTGCAACGCCACCGACGTGAGCAGCAGGTTGACCTCGTCGTCGTCGACGAGGAGGACGCGCGGCCGCTCGGGAAGGTCGTCGGCGGAGGGCTCGGCGCGCAGGGTCATGTCGGCGTGTCCGTCGGGGACAGCATGGGTGTTACGACTTGTAGCACGGCGGCCAGTTCCCGGTCCATGGCGTCGAGGCGCTCGGGCAGCGCCGCGAACGCCTCGGCACGGATGGAAGCCTCGATTTCGGCACAAAGTCGCGCCAGCTCGAGCGCGCCGATGCTGGCCGAAGACGACTTGAGGGTGTGGACGACATGACGAATGCCCTGCATGTCACCGCTGCGCCGGGCATCGCGGAACTGCAGCGCGAGGCGCGACGCCGAAGAATGGAACGCGCGCAATACCCGCTCCATGAGCCGGCTCTTTCCGCTCGGATCGAGCTCGCGCAGACGGTCGAGCGCATCGGCATCGAGGAGGGTGGCGTTCACGGGCTGGGACATCGTGTCAGGGATTGGACTCCGTGCCCTCGCGCGACCGGCGCGATGGCGCCGGCGGCCACGGCCGCACAACGCATTTTCGGCGCAGCAAGGCGAGACTTGAACCGACCGACGGGCGACCAGGCCGTGCGACGCATCACGGAATGGGCATTCGCGACGCAGGCGACTCCTACAATTCTGGCCATGCCTGGTGCTGCTCTCTCCGGCCCGCCCTCGCGCTCCTCGCGAGGCGAGCGCGGCGCGCCCGGGTGCGGCGCGGCGTGACGTCGCTCGAGCTCGGCCTCGCGGTCGTCGCCGGCATCGCCATCGCCGCGGCGGTCGGCGCGGGCGTCGCCTCGTGGGTGTTGCGCCGCGCCGGAGTGATGCGCGCGCGTCCGGGCACGGCGGCTATCGCCGGCGACGGCGTCGAGTCGACCGCCCGGGGCACGGGCGCGGCCGTCGATCGCAACGGCGCATCCGGGGTCGCCGTCGACGCCAAGGACGCGACCGCCGCAGACGCTGCCACGGAGGCCGATCACGCCTCGTTCGGCTACATCGTCTCCCACGACCTGCGTGCGCCCATTCGCGTCGTCGAAGGATTCACGAAGATCGTGAAGGAAGACTACGGCGGCGTGCTCGACGCCGTCGCGCACGACCACCTCGATCGCGTCCTCGGCGCAGCGGCGCGGATGAACAGCATGATCGACGCCTTGCTTCAGCTGTCGCGACTGTCGTCGCAACCGATCGCGCGCGTTCCCGTCAACTTGTCGCAGATCGCCGGCTTCGTCGTCGACGACCTGCGCCGTGAGCATCCCGACCGCGACGTCGAGGTCGAGATCGAGCCGCAGCTGCTCGCCTCCGGAGACGCGACGCTGCTGCGCATGCTGCTCGAGAACCTGCTCGGCAACGCGTGGAAGTACACCGGCAACACCGAGAACGCGCGCATCGGGCTGGCGCGCCGTCCCGGCGAGACCACCGGCTTCACCGTCCACGACAACGGCGCCGGCTTCGACATGCGCTACGCCGATCGCCTGTTCGGCGTCTTTCAGCGCCTGCACAGCGCGAGCGAATTCCCGGGCACCGGCGTCGGGCTCGCGTCGGTGCGGCGCATCGTCCGGCGCCACCACGGCGAGGTCTGGGCGGAGTCCGAGCCCGAGCGCGGCGCGCGTTTCCATTTCACGCTGCCGCTCGCGTCCCGCGGCGACTCGACAACGCTCTAGGGTCAATGCCGAGCCGGGCCGGCGAGCTGCTCGACGGCGGCGAGCAGCAGCTCGGCCTGGGCGTGCATGGTGATGCCGGCCTCTCGCGCGAGACGCAGCAGCCGCGCCGCGGCTTCGTCGCGGCCGAGCGAGTAACGGTGCATCAGCACGCCGACCGCCATCGCGGCGCTGGTGTCGTTCGCGTTCGCGCCCACCGGGGCCGCCCGCGGCGCCTTGTTCGCCTCGGCAGCCGGCGCCGCGGGCTGCGTCTCGATGTGCGCGAATGCCGCCTCGACCGCCGGAACGATCTGCTTGATGTCGAGCGGCTTGACGAGGTAGGCCACGGCGCCGAGCGCCTTCACCTGCGCGATCGTCTGCTCGTCGGAGAAGGCCGAGAGGAACATGAACGGCATCCCGCACTGATGGCGCAGGTAGTGGGCGACGTCGAAGCCGCTCTTGCCTTCCATGCGGATGTCGAGGAGCGCGAGCTGCGGCCGGTGTGCGCGCGCGATCAGGATCGCGTCATCGCCGTTGTCGGCGTCGTAGACGTGGTAGCCGGCGCGCGTCAGGCCGTCGCTCAAGGTCGCGAGGACCAGCCGGTTGTCGTCGACGACGAGGATCGTCCCCTTGCTGGTCGCGCTCGCGGCGTTCATCTCTCCCCCCCGGTGCCCGACCGAGATCTTATGCGCCCACGCGCTGTACGCCGGGCGGGCGCAGCGTGACGGTGGCGACGACGACGTCGTCGGCGCCCTGCTCGATCGACAGGCTCGCGCTCTTCTTCGGCAGCAGCGCGCGCACGAGGCCGAGGCCCGAGACGCCGGTCCGGATGCGCGCCACGCTGAAACCCTCGGGCAGGCGCGCACGGTTCGAGATCGCGACGCGGACGGCATCGTCGTCGCAGTCGAGCACGCAGGCGATCGTGCCGTCGGGCGATCCGTCGGCGCTGTGCTTGACGGCGTTGGTGAGCAGCTCGTTGAGCGTGAGCGCGATGGGGATGGCTTCGACCTCGGGCAGGGTCCACGCCGACGCCCCGCGGCCGGAGACCTCGCAGCGGATCGACCGGCCGAACGTGCGATGCACCGAGCCGGTGATCGCCTCGATGACGCTGACGATCGAGAGCGGCCCGTCCGAGCCGACCTGCAGGCCGTAGACCTGGGCGATCGCCTGCACCTGGCCGACGACCTCGTCGATCGCGCCCGCGACCTCGGGCTTTCTCTCGCCGATCTGCTGCAGCAGGCCGGCGACGCCCTGCAGGTTGTTCTTGATGCGGTGGTGGACTTCGCGCACCAGCATCTCGCGTTGCGCGATGGCTGCTTCGAGGCGCGCCTCCTGCGCCGCGCGCTGCTCGGTGACGTCGGTGGCGACGACCAGGAGCTGGTCCGGCGCCTCGCCGATCTCGGTGACGAGCGGCAGCAGGCGTGCGTCCCAGACGACCTCGCTGCCGCCGACAACGAGCCGGTATTCGCGCGTCGTCACTTCGCCGGCGCGGAGCGCATGCGCCAGGTCGCTGCGCCGCGCGGCGGCGACGTCGGCCGGGAAGATGTCTTCGGGCGTCCTGCCGAGCAGGTCCTCGGGCGTGCGCCGCACCGACGCCGCGGCGACGGCGTTGACTTGGACGACCGCGAGCGTGCGCGCGTCGAGCAGCGTGATCGCCATCGGCGCGGCCTCGATGACCCGGCGCAGCGACGCCTGCGCCAGCGACATCGCCGCCTCGGCCTGGCGCCGCCGCTCGATGTCAAGGAGCGCGAAGGTGAGCTGGCGGCCGGTCGCCGCGCGCCCGGTGGCGACCGCGTTGCCGACGATCCAGAACTCGCGGCCGTCGCGCGCGCGGACGCGGCACTCGAAGGTCTCCGCCTGGCCTTCGACGAGCTCGTCGAGGTAGTGGGTGCGGCGAAACGGATGCTCGGCCTCGGCCGTCGCGACGATCGCCATCGACTCGCCGATGAAGTCGGCGAGCTCGCCGGCGAACATGCGCCGCGCCGAGCGGTTCATCCACTCGATGCCGCGGCTGCCGACGGTGACGATGCCGACCAGCACCGAGTCGAGGATCGAGCGCGTCCGCTCCGCCATGAGCTCGCGCTCGAGCGCGAGCGACTCGAGCTGGAGCTGCTGCGACTTGAGCCGCGTCACGTCGGAGAGGACGGCGATCGCCTCGTCGAAGCCGGTCGCGCCGCCGGCGCGGCGCACCGAGAGCGAATACCAGCGCACCCCGGGGCGGGCCACGCCGCTGCCGTCGTCGAGGTCGCCGCTCGACGACGCCGCGTCGATGCCGTCGAAGGCGAACTCGGTCTCGTAGATGCGGTCGGCGATCAGCGCCTCGCGCACCTCGGCGGCCGCGTTCTCGGCATCGGGATGGCGGGACAGCAGCTCGGCGAGGCTCGATCCGGCGACGGCGCTCGGCGGCAGCTGCAGCATCGCCTCGAAGCGGCGGTTGCAGCGCACGAGCGCGCCGCCGCGCAGGTAGGCGATGCCGGCCGTCGTGCTCTCGAGGATCGTCGTCATCTCGCGCAGCAGCTGCTCGCTGCGCCGCTGGCTGACCTGCTGGTCGGTGATGTCGAGCGTCACGACCGACGCCGTCTTCTTGCCCGAGGCGAGCGTCGCCGGCTCGACCCGCGTGAGCAGCCAGCGCTGGCCGAGCTCGGGATGGATCACGCGATAGCGAACCTCCGCGCGCTCGGTGCGCTTGAGCGCCTGCTGCAGCCGCTCGTACTCGAGGGCCGATTCCGGCGCGACGATGTCGCGGCTGATGTTCTGCAGCAGGGTCGACGAGGAGCTTGCGTCGACCGGCTGCCGGCGCACCCAGCCCGACGATTCCTCGAAGGTCGCGATGCCGACGCCGGCGGTGTCCATCATCGCGCCGATCTGGATGCGCGCCAGGTCGCGCTCGTCGTCGACGCTGCGGTCCTCGACGATGCCCATGTAGCGGCGCTCGCCGCCTGCGCTCTTGTAGCAGCGCACGATCGCGCGCAGGCGGCGCAGCGCGGCGCCGGGCGCGCCGACCCAGCCTTGCGATTCGATCGGCCGGGATCCCGCCTGCAGCGATCGCAGCGCCCCGCCCTCGCCCCAGGCGAGCAGGCGCGCCAGCCCCGGGTCGCCCTCGGCCAGCGAGACCGGCACGCTGCCGGCCATCTGGTCGAACGCCGGATTGGTGCGAACGAGCAGGCCGCTGTCGTCGAACAGCACCATGCCGACGGGGCTGAGGTCGAACCAGTCGTCGAGCTCGCGCACCGATCGGTCGGCGCGCTCGCGTGCGGCGTGCTCGCCGGTCGTGTCCTGCAGGACCGCGAAGTACAGCGGCCGGCCGTCCTCGCCGTCGAGGACGCGGCGCGCCGCGCGATACCAGCGATGCACGCCGGCGGCATCGAGGAGCCGCCCTTCGCTCAGCGCCGGCGCATCGGCGCGACCGCGCGTCGCCTGGAGGGCCCGGCGTCGCTCGCGGTTGGCGCCCTGGTCCTCCGGCGGCTGCAGCTCGATCGGATCGCGACCGACCACGGCCTCGCGCGCGAAGCCGCTGAACGCGACGAACGCGTCGTTGACGTCGACGAGGCGGAAGTGCTCGTCCTGGAGGGTCGCCGGGAACGGCGACTCCCAGAAGATCTGCAGCGTTTCCTGGACCGCCCTGGGCAGGACGGCGGTCGCGACCGTCATTCCAGCGCGCCGGCGCCCATCAGGGCCCGCAGTTGCGCGCGGTTGATCTCGGCGACGCTCATCAGCAGCTGCTCCGCCGCCTCGCGATAGTCGTGGACCGACTCGCGCTCGGCCGCCTTCACCATCGCGAGGTACGGCTGGAACGGCCCTTCGCTCTTGACCAGCGCCTGATAGACGCGCTCGGGCACGGGGATCGAGCCGAGCAGCTTCGCGAAGGTCTCCTGGAACATCCGGTCGAGCAGCGAGAAGACGCCGCAGATGAACATCTCGCTCCTCATCTCCTCGTCGCCGCTGCCCGCGACGAGCTCCTCCATCAGCAGGCCGCGCCGCACCGCGGCGAACATCACCGGGCGCAGGTTGACGTCCTTGCTGGCCGTCGCGAGAAGGAGCGCGAGCCAGCGCTTCAGGCGCTGGTAGCCGAGCAGCATGATGGCGTGGCGGAACGAGCTGATCTCGACGCGCAGGCCGAACGCCGGCGAGTTGATGTAGCGCAGCAGCTTGAAGGCGAGCGACGGGTCGCGCTTGAGCGTGCCTTCGAGCTTGTCGATCGGATCCTCGTTGTCGACGCGATGGATCAGCTCGACGATCACCTGCTGGTCCGGCTGCGCGACC
>DATIDZ010000223.1:0-8183 GCA_035456045.1 Caldimonas sp. | reverse complement strand
CGGCCGCGCGGCGCCGACCGTCCTCAATCCGGAGGCGCTCGCGCGCCGACTGTAGGAGCGAGCCCACAGGCCGCGCCGGTTGGGACCGATACGTCGGCCCCGAGGCGCTCCCGACAATCGGCTGCATGAGAACTCCGCTCGCAGCGTGGCGCGCCGGTGTGCGTTGGCCGCTGGCGGTCGTCGCCCTCGTTGCCACCGTCGTCGTCGCCGTGCTCGCCTGCGAGGCGATCGGCTGGCCCTTCCTGGTCGGCCCCCTCCAGCACCGGCTCGAATCGCTGCTGGATCGCCGCGTCGTCCTCGGCGGCGACGCGCAACGCGCCTCCGGCGTCCGCATCGGCTTGCTCGGCAGCGTTCGCGTGCGGGCCGCGTCGATCGAGATCGGCCCGCCCCCGTGGGGCCCGACGCCGCACACGCTGCTGGCACGCGACGCGAACCTGAAGCTCGGCTACGTCGACCTCTGGCGAGCCTGGCACGGCGCGCCGCTGCACATCGCCGACCTCGAGGCCGCATCGCTGGACGCGCATCTCGAGCGCCGCGCCGACGGCCACGCGTCCTGGCAGTTCGGCAGGAAGAAGGAGCAGCAGGCCGAGCAGAAGGAGGCGTCGCTGCCGACCTTCGGCCGGCTCGCGGTCGGCGACGGCCACGTGCTCTACGTCGACGAAGTTCTTCCCGCCGGCATCGACGCACGCTTCGCGCTCAGCGACGGCAGCGCGCGCGGCGCCGATGCGGCGGCCGGGCCATCGTCGGCTGCGCCTTCGGCGGCGGGCGACGCCGCTTCGTCTGCCAGCGCGGCCGCGGCGGCGAGCCGGCCAGCGAGCGGCGGCATCGTCATCCACGCCGGCGGCGCTGCGGGCAACGGCAAGGTGGCCGAGAGCGTCCGCCTGGCTGCCGGCGAGAGCGGCCTGCGCCTGAAGGCGGTCGGCCAGTACCGCCAGCTGCCGGTCCGCATCGACCTCGCCACGGCCGGTGTGCTCGGCTTCCTCGGCGAGGGCGCCGAGGCGAGGGCGCAGCCGCTGTCGCTGCGCGCGGTCATCGGCCGGGCCCAGCTGAGCTTCGACGGCACGACGCTCGACCCGCTCCACTTCACCGCCCTCAAGGGCCGGTTCAAGCTCGCCGGCCCGTCGCTCGCCGCCGTCGGCGATCCGCTCGGCATCACGCTGCCGACCACGCCGCCGTTCGACACGCACGGCACGCTGGTCAAGGACGGCAGCCTGTGGAAGGCGGTCTTCGACTCGGCGAGCATCGGCTCGAGCCGGCTGGCGGGCGCCTTCACCTACGACAAGCGGCCGAAGGTCCCGTTGCTCGCCGGCCGGCTCACCGGCTCGCGCGTGCTGCTCGCCGACCTGGGCCCGACGATCGGCGCGCCCGCGCCCGGCAGCGGTGAAGCCGGGAGCTCCGCGGCGTCGGGCGGCCGGGTCATCCCCGACAAGAAGTTCGACCTGCCGTCGCTGCGGGCGATGGACGCCAACATCCTCATCCAGGTCGGCGTGTTCGATCCGGGCACCGACCTGCTCGACCCGCTCCACGACACGCGCGCCCACCTGCTCCTGGCCGACGGCGTGCTGACCGTGGCCGACTTCGAGGGCACGACGGCGCAGGGCAAGCTCGCCGGCTACCTCCAGCTCGACGGCCGCGGCAAGGAAGCGCTCTGGACCGCCGACATGCGCCTCCTCGGCGTCGACCTCGCGCAGTGGCTCCGCCTCAAGAGGAAGGGCGACGCGCCGCCTTATCTCGCGGGCAAGCTCGACGCGCTGGTGAAGGTCAAGGGCAGCGGCCGCTCGGCGGCCGAGATCCTGGCGAGCCTCGACGGCGATCTGCGCATGCACATGCGCAACGCGGCGGTCTCGCACGTCGCCGTCGAAGCGGCCGGCCTCGACCTCGCCCAGGCGCTCGGCGTGATGATCAAGGGCGACGACGCGCTGCCGATCCAGTGCAACGTCGCGGACCTCGACATCGTCAAGGGCATCGCCCGGCCGAAGGTGTTCGTCGTCAACACGCGCGACTCGACGATCTGGATCGACGGCACCGTGTCGTTCCGCGACGAGAGCCTCGACCTTCGCTTCGTCGTCTCGCCCAAGGACTTCAGCCCGCTCACGCTGCGCACGCCGGTGCACGTCCGCGGCACGCTCGGCAAGCCCGCCGTCTCGCTCGAGCTCGGCAAGCTCGCCGGCAAGGCGGGCGCGGCGGGGTTGCTGGCGCTGCTCAACCCGCTGGCGGCGATCATTCCGTTCATCGACCCAGGGTCGAAGAGGGACGCGGCCCAGAGCGACAACGAGTGCGCTGCGCTCGCGCGAACGAGCGGCGTCATCCCTTCACCGGTGCGCCACCCGAAGGCGACCCACGTGCCGCCGGCCGCAGCGGCGGGGTCGGCCGCCAGCGCCGCTTCGGCCGCGCAGCGCCCGGCCGCGGCCAGCCCGACCGCGGCCGTCGCGAACCGTTGATCAGGCGCCCGGCTTGGCCCTCTGGCGCAGCAGCGGGTCCTCGCCCTTCGCGTGCGACTTGCCTTCGGCTTCGGCGCGTTCGAGGTCTTCGGCCTCGCGCGCGTCTCCGGGCTGGGCGTCGCGGGCTGCGGGCTCGACCTTGCCCGACTCGGCGAACTCGCGGCTCGCCTTGTCGTAGCGGCGGCCGGCTTCGTAGTCGCCTTCGCCTTGCACTTGATCCTTGCTCGGTGTCGTGGCCATGCGAGTGTCTCCTTCGCGGTGATTGGAACGCGGCCTAGGCCGCGGCGGCTGCCGCCTGCGGCTCGACCACCTCGTCGGTGACGACGTCGAAGCGAAGCAGCGTGCTCGGGCCGAAGCACATCGTGATCGGCACGTCGCCCGCGTCGCGGCCGCGCGCCATCACGATGCGGCCGATGCGGCGGGTGTTGTGGCGCGCGTCGGACGTGTACCAGCGGTCGCCGAGGAAGACCTCGAACCAGGCGCTGAAGTCCATCGGCCCGGCCGGCGGCACGCCGATGTCGCCGAGGTAGCCGGTGGTGTAGCGCGCCGGGATGTTCATGCAGCGGCACAACGTGACGGCGAGGTGCGTGAAGTCGCGGCACACGCCTTCCCTCTCGCGGAACGCGTCGAGCGCCGTTCGGGTCGGGCGCGCCGTCTTGTAGTTGAACGTCAGGTGCTGGTGGACGAAGTCGCAGATGGCACGCACGCGCGGCCAGCCGGGCGGCGTGCTGCCGAACTGGTTCCAGGCGAACGCGAGCAGCTCGCTGTCCACCTCGCAGTAGCGGCTCGGCAGGAGAAACTGCAAGGTCGAGAACGGCAGCTCGGTGGGATCGTGCTGGCGTGCCTCGAGGTTGACCTCGTCGAGCTCGCCGGAATCGCGGATGAGGGCATCGTTGGTGATGCGCACCGTCGACATGCCGACCGGAACGTTGACGCGGCCGCAGTGGTTGCCGAACGAATCGATGTACTCCTCGGGCTCGAGGCCGCCGCTGACCTGCACCGACTCCGGCGCGACCAGGTCGTCGCGGCGCGACGGGTGGACGCGAAGCAGGTAGATCAGCGCCATCGGTGTCGCGACGGCCAGCTCGATGTCGTATCCGATCCTGATCAGCATGTGCACGCTCCCATTGATTTTTGGTCATGGTCGCACGATGCGTGCCCGCACCGCGTCCGACCGCGCAGGGCGCGCCTGTAGGAAAGCGACGGGTGTTGGCGCTGTAGGCAGCGTCCGACGCCGCAGGGCGCGGTCCACCGGCTGATCTCGCGTGCGATCGCCGCTAAGGTCATGGCCATGAAGTCGGCCGAACGTCCCCGCCTCTCCGAACGCGTCGACCGCTTTCTCCGCTGGTTCTTCACCGCCTCTCCCGAAGACGTCGTCGCGCCGCCGCCACGCGTGCCGGCGACGCCCCGCAGCCGCACCGTCGCGCACCGCAAGCCGAACCGCGTTCGGGCCCATCACTCCGGCCCGGTGCGCGTGGGCAGCAAGGCGCCCCAATGAGCCGCCCGATCCCTTGCAGCCAGGCGCACCGCGCGAAGGATTCCCGATGAGCGAGCAACGGGCGCTGGTCCTGCGCAAGGGCTTCATCGGCATGTGCGCGCTCGCGGCACTCGTGCTGCTGGCGAGCTTCTATTCCATCGTCAACGGCGCCGTCGAGCGCGCTGCCCGTCAGCGCGTCGCCGGTGGCCCGGGCAGTGCGGCGACGGTGGCCGGCACGGTGCCGCGGTCGCCGCGCCAGTCCAACGCGTTGCTGGCTCGCATCGGCGACTGACCTTTCATCGCTTACCCGGCCGCGCCGGTCGCGGCGACACCCTGATAATCGCCGCGGGCCACGGCCCCGGCAGCGCGTCCGCGCTTCCGCTCCCCGGATGCAAAAGCTGAATGGGTCGGGTCGAAGACTCTCTCGTCGTGTGTGGGCAGTGCGGGCTGGCGCACCGTTGGCAGCCATTGCAGGACGCCTCCCAGGCTCGCTGCACCCGCTGCGACGCCATCCTCGGTCGATCGCATCGGCTGTCGCTCCAGGGCATCCTGGCGCTCACCCTCGCCGCGGCAGCCGCCTATCTCATCGCGATCAACACGCCGCTGATGTCGCTCGCCCTGCGCGGCAGCGCCGAGACGGCGACGCTGGTGCAGGCCGTCACGATCGCCTGGCAGGACGACCAGCAGATCGTCGCGATCCTCGCCGGCATCACGGCGCTGCTCGCGCCCGGTGCCTTCATCGCCCTGCGCCTGTACGTGCTGGTCCCGCTCGCGGTGGGCAGGAAGCCGCCGGGCTTCGCCTGGTGCGTGCGGGCGCTCCATCAGGCCGCGCGCTGGAACATGGTCGAGGTGTTCACGATCGGCGTCCTGCTGTCGCTCGTTCGCCTCGCCGGCCTGGCCGACACGTCGCCCGGGCCCGGGCTGTTCGCGCTCGGCGCGATGACGGTGCTGTTCGCGGCGATCGAATCGGCCGGCCTGAAGCACCTGTGGTGGCACGTGAAATGACGAGCACGGTCGACGACGGCAGCGGCGGCTACCTCGGCTGCGAGAGCTGCGGCCTGGTGTCGCGCGACGTCGCGGGCGAGGACCCCTCGCTCGTCCTGCGGTGCCCGCGCTGCGGCCATGTCCTCCACGCGACCAAGCCGCTCTCGCTGCAGCGCACCTGGGCCTGCATCGTCGCCGCGGCCGTCCTCTACATCCCGGCCAACACGTTGCCGGTCATGGAGACGACGTCGGCGCTGCAGCGCGACGAGCACACGCTGCTCGGCGGCATCCATGAGCTCTGGCTCGACGGCTCGTGGGGCCTCGCGGTCATCGTCTTCATCGCCAGCATCGCCGTGCCGGTGCTGAAGATCGCGGTCCTGGCGCTGCTCGCCTGGTCGGTGCGATCGAAGCCGGACTGGCGCCGCCTCGAGCGAGCGCGCCTGTACCGGCTGATCGAGACGGTCGGCCACTGGTCGATGCTCGACGTGTACGTCGTCGTCCTGCTCGCGGCGACGGTGCGCTTCGGGCCGCTGGCGAGCGTCAACGCGGGCCCGGGCCTGCTCTCGTTCGCCGCGGTCGTCGTTCTCACGCTGCTGGCCACCTGGTCGTTCGACCCGCGCCTGATCTGGCGTGACCCGCCCGCCAACTCGACTGCCCGCGATGGACGACGACTCGCCTGACGCGCCGCTTCGGCCGACCGGATCCCCGGGCGGTCCCGTGCCGGCACCCGAGCCCGAGCCGCCGCAGCCGCGCGTGGTCAAGGCGCGGCGCTGGAACGTCTCGCTCGTCTGGCTCGTGCCGCTGGTGGCGGTCGCCATCGCGGCGTCGATGCTCGTGCGCTCGATCTTCCTCACCGGCCCGCGCATCGAGATCCAGTTCAAGTCGGCCGACGGCGTCGAAGCGGGGAAGACCGAGGTCCGCTACAAGGAAGTCGTGATCGGCAAGGTGGTCTCGGTCGCCCTGCGCGACGACCGCCTGAGCGTCGGCGTCGTCGTCCAGCTCGACCGTTCCGCGGCGACCTTCGCGGTCGACGACACGACGTTCTGGGTCGTCCGGCCACGCATCGGAACCGGCGGCGTCAGCGGCCTCGGCACGCTGTTCTCGGGCGCCTACATCGGCACCGACGCGGGCGTGTCGAACAAGTCGCGCAGCGAGTTCATCGGCCTCGAGGCGCCGCCGTTCGTGCTGCGCGGCGAGCCCGGCTCGATCTTCGTGCTTCGCGCCGAGGACCTCGGCTCGCTCGACTTCGGCTCGCCGGTCTTCCATCGGCGCACGCAGGTCGGCCGCGTCGTCGGCTACACGCTCGACGCCGAGCGCGACGAGCTGTCGATGAAGATCTTCGTGGAGGCGCCGTACCAGAAGCTGGTGAGCCTGAACAGCCGCTTCTGGAACGCAAGCGGGATCGACCTGACGCTGAACGCGAGCGGCCTGAGCGTCAACACGCAGACCGTCGCGTCGATCCTGGCCGGCGGGCTCGCCTTCGACGCGCCGCCCGGGACCGCGCGCGCGCCGCAAGCGCCGGAGAACACCGTCTTCACGCTCTTCCCGGATCGCCGCTCGGCGCTCGCGCCGCCCGACGGCGTCGCGGTGCCGGTCCGGATGGTCTTCGACCAGTCGGTGCGCGGCCTGGCGCCGGGCGCGGGGATCGACCTGCTCGGCGTCGACATCGGTCGCGTTCGAACGGTCGCGCTCCAGTACGACGCGCAGCGCCATCGCTTCCCGGTCGAGGTCATGGCCGAGATCTACCCGCTTCGCCTCGGACCGGTGCGCGACGTGCTGCTGCGCGATGCCGGCGGCGCAGGCGACGCCGTCGTCCTCCAGCAGCTCGTCGCCAGCGGCCTGCGCGCCCAGCTGCGCACGGGCAACCTGCTCACTGGCCAGCTCTACGTCGCGCTCGACTTCATCCCGGGCCCGCCGAAGACGGCGTCGATCGGCGACGACGGCGCGGTGCGCATGCCGACCGCACCGGGAACGCTCAGCGAGCTGCAGCCGCAGATCGCGGAGATCGTCCAGAAGGTGAGCAAGATCCCGTTCGACGACATCGGCCGCGACCTGCGCACGACGCTGCGCAGCGCCAACACCGCGATCGGGCAGCTCACGCCCGATGCGCAGAAGGCGCTCGCCGAGGTGAGCCGGACGCTGAGCAGCGCGCAGAAGTCGCTCGACAACCTCGACCGCAACGTCACCGACGCGAGCTCGCCGGTGCAGCGCAACCTCGAGGACACGCTGCAGGAGCTGCAGCGCACCGCGCGGGCGCTGCGACTGCTCTCCGACTACCTCCAACAGCATCCGGAAGCGCTGCTGCGCGGCAAGCCCGCCGACGCGCCGGTGCCGAACCGCTGAGCGCCATGCGAGATCGCCTGCTCTTCCTTCGTTGCCGCGCGCGCGCATGGCAGCGCGCCGGGCTCGCCCTCGGCGCGCTCCTGCTCGCGGCGTGCGGCACGCCGCCGCCGACGCACTTCCACAGCCTCATGCCGACGGAGCTCTCGGCGCGCTCGGGCACGCCGGCGGCCAGCGGCGTCGTCGTTCGCCTCGATCCGATCCGGGTGCCTGCGCAGGTCGACCAGCCGCAGTGGCTCGTCCAGCTCGGCGACGACTCGATGGCCGTGCTCGAGCAGGAGCGCTGGGCGAGCCCGCTGCGCGACGAGTTCCAGCAGGCGCTGCTCGAGGAGCTGATCATCGGCCAGGGGGCGATCGACGCGCGGACGCACCCCGCGGCGGGCGCGTCCGCCGTGCGCGTGGCGATCGACGTGCGCCGATTCGACTCGTTGCCCGGCCGCGAGGCCAGAATCGAGGGGTCGTGGACGATCACCGGCGGCGATGCCCGAGGTGGCTCGCGGTGCGATTGGCTCGTCCGCGAGGCGGCGCGGGGATCGTTCCCGGCACTGGCCGCGGCGCATCGCCGCGCGGTGGCCCGGCTCGGCGCGGCCCTCGGCCCGGCGATCGCCGGCGTGCGACGCGGCGACGCGGCGAGCTGTCCGGCGCTCGACGCTCGCTAGCCGATCGGCGCAACCGCCGCGATCGCGTCCCCGGTCAGGGCCGGACGGCGAGGTTGTTCTGGACCGTCTTGACGCCCCGGACCTTGATCGCGATGTTCTCCACCGTGCTCTTCTCGAGCGTGCTTTTCGCGATGCCCGACAGGACGACGTTGCCCTGCGCGGTGTCGACCTGGATCGCGTCGGCGTCGACGGTCTTGTCCTCGACCAGACGCGCCTTGACGGTCGTCGTGATCGAGGCGTCGTCGACGTAGACCGCGACGGACTTCGCCTCGCGCGTCTCGG
>DATIDZ010000222.1:0-3700 GCA_035456045.1 Caldimonas sp. | reverse complement strand
GCCCAGCTGCTCGCGCCGCACCTGCGTCTGCTCCGCCAGCTGCGTCAGGCGGACGAGCTCGAGGTGCTGGCGGTGCGCGACCGATTGCAGCTGCGCGGCCTCGCGCTGGCTCGCCGCGAGGTGCGCGGCGGCGTCGGTGCTCGCGGCCTCGGCGCGGACCAGTCGGCTGCGCGACTCCTCGCTGACCAGCGCCTGCGCGCGCGTCTGCCGGTCGAGGTTCTCGATCTCCTGGGCGCGCGCGAGCAGGCCGGCCTGCTCGGAGTCGGGCGCATAGAAGCTGACGGCGAACTGGCTGACGGCATGCCCTTCGCGCGTCATGATCACCTCGCCGTGCGTCAGGCGCGAGCGAGCGGCGAGCGCTTCGTCGAAGTCGCTCGCGGTGTAGACGCCTTCGAGCCAGTCGCCGAGCAAGGCCGACAGGCCCGCGTCGCCCAGGTGCAGCAGGTCGGCGAGCCGCGGCAGGGTCTGATGCGAGTTCGGATGCGCCGCGTTCGGCGCCGTGAAGAAGGCGAGCCGCGACGGCGGCGCATCGGCGGCGAACGCACGCACGGTGTCGAGCCGGCCGATCTCGAGGGCGCCCAACCGCTCGCGCAGGGCCGCCTCCAGGGCCGCTTCCCAGCCGGGCTCGATGCGGATCCGGGTCCAGAGCCCGGCGAGCGATTCGAGGCCGTGACGCGACAGCCACGGCTTGAGCTTGTTCTCGACCTGCACCTTCTCCTGCAGCGCCTGGAGCGCGGCGAGGCGCGCGCCCAGCTCGGCGTGCCGGCGGCCCTCCTCGTTGACGAGGTCCTGCAGCGACTTGCGCTCCTCGTCGAGGGCGGGCACGCGCGCCTGCCAATCGGCCAGGGCAGCGAGCGAGGCGTGGTGCTTCGCTTCCGCCTCGGCGGCCACGCGCTGCGCCGCCTCGAGCTCGCCTGGCTCGATCGCCACCAGTCCCTTCTCTTCGCCGACGATCCGTTCGCGGCGCGCCTCGGCCTGGGTCAGCCGCTCGTCGACGCCTCTCGCCTCGGCGGCGGAGACCTGGATCTGCTGCTGGACCGTGGCGACCGCGGTGCGCTGCGCGCTGCTGCGCGACTGCGCCTCGCGCAACGTGCCCTCGAGCTCGGTGACGCGCGACGCGTGCGCCGACAGCTCGGCGGCGAGCGCCTCCGCGGCGCGCTCGGCCGCCTCGATGGCGCCGCCGAGGCGCGCGTGCTCGGTCGCGGCGTCGCTCTCGCGCGACCGCCATGCCGCGCTCTGCGCCTCGAGCTCGGCGCGCTGGCGCACCAGCCGCTCGCGTCCGGCGGCGACGTAGCGGATGCGCTCCTCGAGACGGCTCACCTCGAGCGCGGCCTGCCCGAGCGCGCCCTGCGCGGCGTGCAGTGCGTCGTTCGCTTCGTAGTGCGTCTGCCGGATCGCCTCGAGCTCGGCCTCGGCGCGACGCAGGTCGGCGCTCTTCGACTCGAGCGCGGCGACCGCGGCGACGACCGCCTGGCCGACGCGCTCCTGCTCGCGCGCCGCGTCGCGGTGGCGCAGAAACCAGAGCTGGTGCAGCTTGGTCTGGGCGTCCTGCTGCATCGCCCGGTACCGGCCGGCCACCTCGGCCTGCGACTCGAGCTTCTCGAGGTTGCCGGTGAGCTCGCGCAGGATGTCGTCGACGCGCGTCAGGTTCTCGCGCGTGTCCTTGAGGCGCGTCTCGGTCTCGCGCCGGCGCTCCTTGTACTTCGAGACGCCGGCCGCCTCCTCGAGGAAGAGGCGCAGCTCCTCGGGCTTGCTCTCGATGATCCGCGAGATCGTTCCCTGGCCGATGATCGCGTAGGCGCGCGGGCCGAGGCCGGTGCCGAGGAAGACGTCCTGGATGTCGCGCCGGCGCACCGGCTGGCCGTTGATGTGGTAGCTGCTCGTGCCGTCGCGCGTCAGCACGCGCTTGACGGCGATCTCCGCGAAGCGGTTCCACGGGCCGCCCGCGCGCGCCTCTGCGTTGTCGAAGACGAGCTCGACGCTCGCGCGTCCCGCCGGCTTCCTCAAGGTCGTGCCGTTGAAGATCACGTCCTGCATCGACTCGCCGCGCAGCTCGCTCGCCTTGCTCTCGCCGAGGACCCAGCGCACCGCATCGATGATGTTCGACTTGCCGCAGCCGTTGGGGCCGACGACGCCGACAAGCTGGCCTGGAAGCTGGAAGTGGGTCGGCTCGACGAACGACTTGAAGCCCGACAGCTTGATCGAATGAAGGCGCATGGAGGCGGCCGGAGAGCCGGCCTAAGTGATTGATTCGATTGACAAAAGCGCCGTCTGTGCGGGCGTGCGGAGCGGCCGGATGATAGCATCGCGACCCTTCGTTCCCAGCGCTCGAGACACCCCTCATGGCCCGCACGCCCCACCGCAGCGACCTCGGCTCGACGCGCAAGAAGCCGGCCGTTGCGCCGAGCGCGCCGCAGGCGAATCTCGACGTCTTTGCCAACCCGAATCCGCAGCGCGACTACGTCATCCAGTTCGTCGTTCCCGAGTTCACGTGCAACTGCCCGCTCACCGGCCAGCCCGACTTCGCCCACTTCACGATCGAGATGGTGTGCGACCGGCTCTGCATCGAGCTGAAGAGCCTGAAGCTCTACTTCTGGAGCTTTCGCGACGTCGGCGCCTTCCACGAAGCGGTGACGAACACGATCCTCGACGCGATCGTCGCGGCGACGAAGCCCCGCTTCGTCCGCATCGCCGCGCGCTGGAACGTGCGCGGCGGCATCTACACCAACGTGGTCGTCGAGCACCGCAAGCAGGGATGGACGCCGGCGCCCGCCATCGCGCTTCCTGCGGCGACGAATCCGGCGACGCCTTCGTGATCTGGGCAAAAGTGCCGGCGACGGCCCGTGCCACGGCGACTTCCCACCGACCCGCTCCCTACAATGCCATGGGTCGCAGCACGCGCGGCGACGCGGCCGCGACGAACGTCGTCTTCGACCTCAGCCACCTTCTTCCATGACCCATCCGCTGCAAAGCACGATCGACCTCGCCTGGGAAGCCCGGGCTTCGCTTGCGCCCGGCAACAGCCCCGAGATCCGCGCCGCCGTCGACCAGGTGATCGCCGGCCTCGACGCCGGCGAGATCCGCGTCGCCGAGCGCCGGGGCGTCGGCGAGTGGACCGTCAACCAGTGGGTCAAGAAGGCGGTCCTGCTCAGCTTTCGCCTGAGCGAGAACCGGCTGATGGAAGCCGGGGAGCTCGCCTTCTTCGACAAGGTCGAGCCGAAGTTCTCGGCCGGCAGCGAAGCGGCGCTGCGGGCGAGCGGCGTTCGCGTCGTGCCGCCCGCCGTCGCGCGGCGCGGCTCCTACCTCGCGAAGAACGTCGTCATGATGCCGAGCTACGTCAACATCGGCGCCTACGTCGACGAAGGCACGATGGTCGACACCTGGGTCACGGTCGGCTCGTGCGCGCAGATCGGCAAGAACGTCCATCTCTCCGGCGGCGTCGGCATCGGCGGCGTGCTCGAGCCGATGCAGGCCAACCCGACCATCATCGAGGACAACTGCTTCATCGGCGCCCGCTCCGAGATCGTCGAGGGCGTCATCGTCGAGGAGAACTCGGTCGTCTCGATGGGCGTCTACATCAGCCAGAGCACCAAGATCTACGACCGCGCCACCGGGCAGGTGAGCTACGGGCGGATCCCGGCGGGCTCGGTCGTCGTCAGCGGCAACCTGCCCGCGGCAGACGGCAGCCACAGCCTCTACT
>DATIDZ010000221.1:0-7965 GCA_035456045.1 Caldimonas sp. | reverse complement strand
GGACGACGGCCAGGGCGAAGGCGCTGCGGGTCTCGCCCGCTTCGCCGTCGCGATGCACCGGCCCGTGCAACCGATGCTCGCGACGCCGGCCGACGACATCGCCGCGGCGATGGCCAAGCTCGGCACGGCGGCGCTCGAATGGAAGGTCGACGGCGCGCGCGTCCAGGTGCACAAGGCGGGCGGCCAGGTCAAGGTCTACACCCGCGCGCTCAAGGACGTGACCGCGTCGGCGCCCGAGATCGTCGAGGCGCTGCACGCCCTGCCGGCGCGGGAGCTGATCCTCGACGGCGAGGCGATCGCGCTCGCCGCGGACGGCGCGCCGCTGCCGTTCCAGGTGACGATGCGGCGCTTCGGCCGCAAGCTCGAGGTCGAGCGCATGCGCGCCGAGCTGCCGCTCGCCGTCTACTTCTTTGATTGCCTGCACGTCGACGGCACGCCGCTGCTCGATCGACCGGCGCAGGAGCGCTTCGACGCGCTCGCGGCGGCGCTGCCGGGCGCGCTCGTGATCCCGCGCATCGTCACCGGCGACGTCGCCGCCGCCGAGGACTTCTACGCCGACGCGCTCGCGCGCGGCCACGAGGGCGTGATGGCGAAGGCGCTCGACGCGCCGTACGAGGCAGGCCGGCGCGGCGCGAGCTGGCTCAAGGTCAAGCGCGCGCACACGCTCGACCTCGTCGTGCTCGCCGCCGAATGGGGGCACGGCCGCCGCCACGGCTGGCTCTCGAACCTGCACCTCGGCGCGCGCGACCCGCAGGGCGCGTACTCGTCGACCGGCGGGGTGATGCTCGGCAAGACGTTCAAGGGAATGACCGACGCGCTGCTGGAATGGCAGACCCGGGAGCTGCTCGCGCGCGAGGTGCGGCGCGATGGCTACACGGTGTGGGTCGAGCCCGAGCTCGTCGTCGAGATCGCGTTCAACGACCTGCAGGAGAGCCCGCAATACCCCGGCGGCCTGGCGCTGCGGTTCGCGCGCGTGAAGGGCTATCGCGGCGACAAGTCGGCCGCGGACGCGGACACGATCGACGCGGTGCGAGCGATGCACGCTGCCCAGGTCGCGCGCGCCGCGACCTAGGCGGTCGAGCGGCGCGATCAGCCGACGCCTGCGCGCGCTCCTCGAGGCAGCCGTCGTCGTCATCCGGCGCCGCATTCGTTCGTGCCAGAGCGACCTCGGCATCGGCCCCGGCGTGGCGTCGAGCCGCCGAGCCGCGTTGGCGTCAGAATCGTCCTGCCCCCATCACAGGCAGGAGACACCGCCATGACGCCATCGACGCGTTGCAGAAAGAACCCTCGGCTCGGCGAGACCGCCGCGCTGTGCGCCGGCCTCTTGCTGGCGACGTCCGCCGGCGCGCAGGCGCCCGCGGCCAGCGCCCCGGCTGCGGCGCCCTCGTGGCAGCAGGGCCGGTCGGCCGACCAGAACAGCTCGACGCTGCACCCGATCGCGCCGATCCTCACCGGCCGGCCGGCGAGCGAGCTCCCGCTCGACAAGCTCAAGGTCCCGGCCGGCTTCAAGGTCGAGGTCTACGCCGACGGCATCCCCGAGGCGCGCTCGCTCGCGCTCGGCGACAAGGGCACCGTGTTCGTCAGCAACCGCAATCTCAAGGACGTCTACGCCATCGTCGACAAGGACGGCAAGCGCACGGTCACCAAGGTGCTCAAAGGGCTGAACTCGCCGAACGGCGTCGCCTTCAGCAAGGGCACGCTCTACGTCGCGGAGCGCCATCGCATCACGGCGTACGACGGCATCGAGGATCGCCTCGACAACCCGCCGCCGGCGAAGGTGGTGATCGACGGCCTCGACCCGTCGAACCAGGCGGGCCACTTCTGGAAGTTTCTCGCGGTCGGCCCCGACGGCAAGCTGTACTTCAACATCGGCGCGCCCGGCAACATCGTCATGCCGAACTACCAGCAGGCGAGCATCAACCGCGTCGACCCCAAGACCGGCGTCATGGAAGCCTACGTGCACGGCGTCCGCAACTCGGTCGGCTTCGACTGGGACCCGCGCAGCAAGGAGCTCTGGTTCACCAACCATGCGCGCGACTGGGTCAGCGACGACATGCCGCACGACACGCTGCACCGGGTGGCCAGGAAAGGCATGAACTTCGGCTATCCGTTCTGCCACCAGGGCGACTTCCTGGACCCCGAGTTCGGCAAGGGTCGCGCGTGCAGCGAGTTCGACCCGCCCGCGGCCAAGCTCGGCGCGCACATCGCACCGCTGGGGATGCGCTTCTACACGGGCAGCATGTTTCCCGACGAGTACCGCAACAACATGTTCATCGCCATGCACGGCTCGTGGAACCGAACCACCAAGCAGGGCTACAACGTGATGCGGGCGAGCGTCGACGGCAGCGGCAAGGTCGACCTCAAGCCCTTCCTCGAAGGCTTCCTGACCGACGAGAAGGCCGACCCGCCGATGTGGGGCCGCCCGGTCGACGTGCTCGTGATGCGCGACGGCGCGCTGCTCGTCTCCGACGACTACAACGGCATCGTCTACCGGGTCAGCTACCGCAAGTGATCCTGCGTCGAAAGTCGCACCACCGGGCGCGGGGCCGGCTCGCCGTCGCCACGCTCGCGCTGGCGGCCGCGGCGTCGGCCGCTGCCGCCGAGCCGACCGAGGCGCAGCGCCAGAAGGCGGCGCCGTGCGCGGCCTGCCACGGCGTCGAAGGTCGATCGACCACGGCCGACGTGCCGTCGCTGGCCGGCCAGCCCAAGCAGTTCATCACGACGCAGCTCGTCATGTTCCGCGAAGGCAACCGCAAGAACGAGATCATGAATGCGATGGCGGCGCCGCTGAGCAACGCCGACATCAGCGACCTCGGCAGCTACTTCGCGGCACAAGCGGCAGCACCGGCGGGCACGGCGCTTGCGGCCGAGACCGCCGCGGCCGCGCGCGCCCTGACGGAGAAGCTGGGCTGCGTGACCTGCCACGGCGCCGAGCTCAAGGGGCAGCAGCACATCCCGCGGCTGGCCGGGCAGCAGACCGCGTACCTGCGCGCCCAGCTGCTCGGCTTCAAGGCCGGCACCCGCTTCGACATGGACGGCAACATGACGGCAGCGGCGCAGCCGCTGACGCCGGCCGACGTCGAGACGCTGGCCGGCTACCTGAGCTCGCTGCGCTGAGCGCCGCGACGGCATGTCGCCCTCGCTTGCCGACGCAGGTCGTGTCGTGAAGGACCGACGCAAGTTCGTGCAGGCGGCAGGGGGCGTCTTCCTGCTGCTGCCGCTCGGCGCACTGGCGCAGCCCTCCGCGCCGAAGGCGGCGCGGATCGCGATCCTCTCGCCCGGCGCCAACGAGTCACGCTCCATCTTCACGGCGTTCCGGAGGCAATTGCGCGCGCTCGGCTATGAGGAAGGCCGCGACGTCGTCCTCGAGTTCCACTTCGCCAGAGGGAACGAACAGCTCGCCGCCTTGGCGCAGGACATCGTCCGCAAGGGCGTCGACGTCGTGCTGGCCGATGGCCGCCTCGCCGCCAAGGCGATGCAGGCGGCCAGTCGCACGGTGCCGGTCGTGGCTGTCGCGGGCGAGCCGGTGTTGAACGGCCTCGCCGCGAGTCTGGTTCGGCCCGGTGGCAACGTGACCGGCGTGGCGACGATGGCCGTCGAGCTCGGCGCCAAGCAGCTCGAGTTCCTGCGCGAGATCCTGCCGGCCGCACGTCGCATCGGCATCGTCGATGCCTCGAAGTCACCGGGGGTGGCCTACCGCTCTTTCGAGGAACGCGCCGCGGCGTTGCGCGTCGCCCTGCGGCGCATCGTCATCGAGACGCAGGCCGACGCCGAGCGCGAGCTCGCGCCGGAGGCGCTGCGCGACATCGACGGTCTCGTGATGCCCGCCAATGCGCTCATCGGCGGCTTGATCGCTCCCCTTGTCCGGCTGGTCGAGGTCGCCCGCAAGCCGGCGATCTATGGCGAGAAGGACTTCGTCGCGGCCGGCGGCCTCGTGTTCTACGGCTTCGACATCGACGAGGCCTTCCGCCGCTGCGCCGGCGTCGTCGACCGCGTTCTCAAGGGCGCCGATCCCGCGACGACGCCGTTCGAGCAGCCGACGCGCATCGGGCTGGTCGTCAACGTGAAGGCGGCGCGCGCCCTCGGTCTCCGGTTTCCTTACGCCGTGATCGCGCGGGCCGACGAAGTCATCCAGTAGGGCGCCGGACCCTCGGCGACAGGATCCGTCGCTCGGCCTGGCCTCAGTCCTCGGCCCGACGCGTCCGCGCACGCAGGGTCGTCCAGAGGTCTCGCACTCGCCGCCCACGGTCCTCGAGCAGGTACGACGCCACGAGCGCGATGGCGGCCGACACCGCGCCGGTCAGCAGCGCCTCGGCGTGGAAGAAGCCGTAGTGGTTCGCGTGCGAATAGGCGTCGCCGAGGGCCGTGACGCCGCCCACGACGAGGGCGTTGCCGTATCGGTTGGGATAGAGCCGAGCGACCGGCGTCAGGCTCAGGAGCAAGGCAACGACCCCGGTGAGGAGGCCGGTCTTGAGGGCGGTCATCCAGTGCACGCCGCTGAACACGTTGCCGAGGCTGCCCGGCATGCACATCATGCAGGCGCTCGTCGGCTGCCAGAAGCGCTCGACGAAGATCCTGGCGCGAAGTCTCCATCCGATCGATGGCGTGGCCGGCATGCGCGGGTCCCTTGAAGCTCATCGGATGCTACGGGGTTCGCGAAGCGCCGCGCGCGCCGATCGTGTTCAACTCGGTCCACCGTCACGTTCTCCGGGGGTGCTGCGATGAAGGCGATCAAGGTCGTGCTCGGGCTGCTCGGCGCGCTCGTCGCCATCGGAGTGGGCGGGTGGTGGACGCTCGATCGCGAGACGCGCGGACTCCTGGCCTCGCTGCCGACCAACCGCGACGTCCTGTTCTGGAACGAGGCCCAGCGCGACGCGGCGTTTCGCGCCCTCGACCGGCTGCCGCTGCTCGCCAAGTCGCGCGTGGTGCCCTCGGGCGCGACGCCGATGCCGCTGCCCGCGGGGCCGCCGCTGAAGCTCCCGGTCGACGTCGACGGCTACATGGCGAGCCAGCGCAGCGCCGCCCTGCTCGTCGTCCACGACGGCAAGCTGCGTCTCGAGCGCTACGGCCTCGGCTTCGACGCCGGCGGCCGCTGGACGACGTTCTCGGTCGCCAAGTCGATCACCTCCGCGCTCGTCGGCGCGGCGATCCGAGACGGGTACATCAAGAGCATGGACGACAAGGTGAGCACGTACCTTCCCGAGATGAAGGGCTCGGCCTACGACGACGTCAGCCTGCGCCAGCTGCTGACGATGACCTCGGGCGTGCGCTGGAACGAGGACTACGCCGACCCCAATTCCGACGTCGCGCAGTTCAACAAGCACCAGCCGGAAGAAGGCGTCGACGCCCTCGTCAGCTACATGCGGCGGCTGCCGCGCGAGGCGCCGGCCGGGACGCGCTGGCACTACAGCACCGGCGAGACGAACCTCGTCGGCGTGCTGCTCGGCCAGGCGACGAAAAAGCCGCTCGCGAGCTACCTCTCGGAAAGGATCTGGGTGCCGGCCGGCATGGAGCAGCAGGCGACCTGGATCCTGAACCGCACCGGCAAGGAGATCAGCGGCTGCTGCATCCAGGCGGCGGCGCGCGACTTCGCGCGCTTCGGCGTGTTCATCCTGAACGGCGCGCGGATCGGCGGGCAGAGCATCGTTCCCGACGGCTGGCTCGCGGAGGCGACGAGCGAGCGCATCGCCACCGGCCAGCCCGGGCGAGGCTACGGGTACCAGTGGTGGACGTACGGCGACGGCACCTTCGCGGCGCGCGGCATCTTCGGCCAGGGGATCTTCATCGACCTGAAGCGCAGGATCGTGATCGCATCGAACGCCAACTGGGCCGGCGGCGCGACCGATCGCGTCGCGAGCGCGGCGCGAGAGGCGTTCTATCGCGCGGTGCAGAAAGCAGTCGACGACGAGCTCGCGGCCGGTCCCGATCCCGCGCCGGGCCGCTGACGCGGGCAGCGCGTCGCACGCGCTGCGGCGCCGGCGTCAGCCCTTGCCCATCTTCCCCTGCAGCACCGCGACGAGGTGCTGCTTCGCCTCGGCGAGCTGCGCCTTGTCGGTGTCGTGCACCTTGCGGAAGAACGCAGCGCACTCCGGCGAGTCGGCCTGCTCGGCGTCCTGGATGTACTGGTCGTACGCGTTGAGCGCCTGGGCCTTGTTCTGGATCAGCGTGATCCAGTCGTAGGCGAGGTCGCTCAGCGGGTGGGCATCGGTGGTCTGTTCCTTCATGGCGTTCTCCGGGCAGAGTCGTTCGCGCTGGCGGCGTGGAGCACCGATGCTGATCACGGCGCGGCGCGACGGCTGTCGGAATCGGCCGCGCGGGCCCGTCGGCAGTCCGCCCGCTCGGCCCCGTTCGCGGCAGTGAGCCGCGCACCCGATCTCACTTCAGCCAGCGAGCCGCCCCGACCGCCGTGGGCCTCGCGGCGCGTGCGATCGTGGTGGTCTCGCCCGAGGCCGCGCGCGCAGGCTCACTCCAGCGGCAGGTCGAGCACGCCGCGCGCCGCCGGCCGGTCGCGCAGCGACGCGAAATAGCGCTCGAGGCTCGGCCATGCCGGCCGCGCATACAGATCGGCGGGCAAGCCGAACCAGCGGTGCAGCTCGCAGCCGACCGGGAAGTCGGCCATCGTCAGGCGGTCGCCGGTCATGTACGCGCGCGTCGCCAGATGCGCGTCGAGCCGGGCGAGGAGCGATTCGGTCGCCTGCACCGACCGGGCGGCGGCCGCGGCGTCGCGCTGGTCGGCAGGGGTTCGCACCCACTGCATGAACGCGTCCCGGCCGGCCGGGTTGAGCGTGGTCTGCTGCCAGTCCATCCAGCGCTCGGCATCGAAGCGCGCGGGCAGCGGCTCCGGATAGAGGCCGCCGAAGTCGTGCCGTGCGCACAGGTAGCGGACGATCACGTTCGACTCCCACAGGCAGACGCGACCGTCGGCCGCGTCGTCGTCATCGCCTTCGATCGTCGGCACCAGCCCGTTCGGATTGAGCGCGCGGTAGGCGGGCGTCTGCACGACGCCGTGCTGTCGGCCGGCGTCGGTGCGCCGGAAGGCGATGCCGAGCTCCTGCGCGCACCAGACGACCTTGCGGACGTTGATCGAGCTGAGGCGGCCCCAGACGTGCAGCATCTCAGCGCTCGCCGAACGCGTCGTCCGGCAGCCGGGCGATCGAGCGGCGCGCATCGCGGATGTGCCGGCGCATGGCGAGCTCGGCGGCACGGCCGTCGTGGCGCTCGATCGCCTCGAGGATCAGCGTGTGCTGCGCCGCGGCCCGGGAGATCGAGCCGGGCGGCAGCCAGGCGCGGAACTGCGACGCGAACAGCACGAGCAGCGTCTGGTCGAGCATGCGCGGCATGTGGACGTTGCCTGCGAGCTCGACGACGAGGTCGTGGAAGCGGCGGTTGCGGTCGCTGAACGAACCGACCTCGGCGGCGCCGCTCGAGCGCCAGTAACGCAGCTCCTCGGCGACGGCGAGCCTGTCCTTTCGCGGCGCATCGGCGAACCGCGCCGCGGCCCGGCCCGCGGCGTGCCCCTCGAGCAGCTCGCGCAGGTCGAACAGGTCGTCGACGTCGCCGCGCGCGAGCAGCCGCAGCTGCAGGCCGCGCGGCCGCGCGACCAGCAGGCCCTGCGTCTCGAGGCGGCGGATGCACTCGCGCACCGTGCTGCGCGCGACCGCGAGCTGGCGGCCGAGCTCGACCTCGATCAGCGGCTGGCCGCCGACGAAGCGGCCGCGGGCGATCAACTCGCGCAGTCGCAGCGCGGCGCGATCGACCGCCGACCCGGCCCCGGGCGCCCCGGCCGGCCCCGGTCCCTCGGCGCCGGATCGAAGCGATGCAGTCGCGGTCATCGCCCGCTACTTCGCGGCGCGCTGAATCGCCGCCTGCATGAAGCGGTTGTCGATCGTCGCTGCGACGTCGATGCGGTCGGCCTTGATCTCGGGCGTCAGCGCGAGCGCGGCGGCGATGCCGGCGCGGGGCGCC